>JAWVWU010000155.1:0-5684 GCA_033723595.1 Marinobacter sp.
CTGATCGACTCCGTTAATCAGTTGGCCTTCAGCTTGACCTGCTTCGAGCCCGGCGAGGCGAACTGTCCGCTCTTGCCCTTGCCTACATACTCAACAGACCCGCCTGACTTCAGAAAAGCAGCCGTCTGCTCTTCAATCATGGCGGTCGTTAATGTTGCTTTCACGGATTGCTTGCTCATCATCGTCTCCTGGTAAACGGCTGGCGTACTGACCAACGTCAAACGACCATCATAGGCTAAACGGAAAATAATTGTCGGGACTATCGTCGGGGCTATTGTCAAGACTACGTGATACCGGTGTCGTAACTACGGTGATACGGGTTGACCGACGACGAAACCAAAGCCGGGACACTGACCCTCAGCCGCCCCCGCACCACCAGCAAGCGCCAACCTGCCGGGCTGATCAAAATAAAATCAACCCGACCCTTCTGCCGGCCTTCTTTAGTTGTATACTTATTGAACAGGCACCAAAAAGAGGCAGTAACCTACAACGAAGTAAACAAGACATCGAAGGATCGATGGGAGGCTCACATGTCTGATGATCTGGGTCGTTTTCCTATGTCTCGGCGCCGGTTTGGTGCCCTTGCCACAGCGTTCGGTATGACGATCGGCCTCGCGCCGACCATGATCAGCCGTGCTTTCGCTCAGGTCAGGGAGACCGCCGATGCGATCATCCACGGCAAATCGCCAGAGATGCTCATTCACAATGCCAAGCTAGGTGTGACCGAAACCCCGCTTGAGCTGCTGCGTAAGTACGACCACACCCCGAAAGATGTCCTTTTCACCCGCTATCACTTTCCCCATGAGGGCGACGCCGCGTGGTACGCCACCACCGCAGCACCGCCAGCCAGGCTGGTGGATGACTGGACCATCCGCATCGACGGTCTGGTCAAACGTCCCCGCACGGTGACCATCGCCGACCTCCGGGCCATGCCCCAGGAGAAGCGGGTTGCGGTCCTGCAGTGCGCGGGCAATGGCCGCTCCTTTTACGCCGCCAAGCAAAAAGTCGCCGGTGGCCAGTGGCAGCACGGCGGCATGGGCAATGTGGTATGGGAAGGCGTGCCTCTCCGACCGTTGCTCGAGAGCCTGGAAATGGAGCCATCACCAGCGGCTCGCTGGCTGACCGCAGAAGGCTGGGACCAACCAGCGACCACGGCCGGCACCGACTTCGCCAAGAGTTACCACCTCGACGACAGGGCCCTGGATCACGCCATTCTGGCACTGAAAATGAACGACGAGCCGATTCCGGCGGTTCACGGCGGACCGGTACGACTGATCATCCCGGGCTACTATGGCAACATGAACGTCAAGCTGCTGACGGTGCTGCTGTACGCCGCGGAACAGTCACCGAGTGACTATCAGTCGATGGGTTACCGGATGCCATTGGCGCCGGTCGAGCCGGGCTCCTTCGGGGCCAACGACTACACCCTCGATAACAGCAGGCCCACCTATGGCCACGCCATCAAGAGCGTGATTTTCTCACCGCTGCCCAGTGACAACCCCAAGTCCGGCACGGTCGAAATCACCGGCGTGGCGTTCAATGACGGCATGGCCCCGATCACGTCCGTTGAAGTGTCGGCGGACGGCGGCAAATCCTGGCAGACGGCCACCGTCGAGAAGCCGGAAAGCCCGTGGGCCTGGTATCACTGGTCGGCAAAAGCCCAGGTCGGAGCCGGCAAGCAGACGCTGATGTCCCGGGCCACCGATGCGCTTGGTCGCTCCCAGCCAATCGATGGCCTGGCGCGGTGGAATCCCCGCGGCTACGAATGGAACGGGGTCGAACGGAGCACCCTGATGTTCGCCTGAGCCGGATCACCGGGGCCGCGCGGATTAAAACGCGGCCCCGGTGCCCTGTCCATTCAGCTTACGGAAGCCTGATGATGCATCACCGCAGACACCCAGACCGGTTACCAGGCCGCACAGGCGCAGCGTTGCTCATCGCCGCGATGGCGAGTACGGCGGCAATGGCCGAGGTCGAACTGCCACCCGGCCCCGACCGCGACCTGGTCTACGGCACCTGTCGTACCTGCCACGACCTGCAGTATCTGAAGGAGTCCGCGGGCATTCCGAAGAGTGCGTGGGACGACCTGCTGGACAGCATGAAGCAGTACGGCTTGCGCATTCCCCCGGATCGACGCAGCAGAATCCTCGACTACCTCGGCACCTACCTGGGCCCGAACCCACCGCCCGCCTCTACCCCGGCAGTTGCGGCAGCCACCGCCGGGCCGGTGGACGGCAAGACTCTGTTCAACGAGCAGTGCTCAAGCTGTCATCAGCCAGACGGTGCAGGCTTGCCGGGGGCGTTTCCGCCGCTTGCCGGTAACCATGACCTGATGCTCGACCGGCTGTTTCCGGCCTACGTCGTGCTCAACGGCCTGAAGGGCACCATCACCGTTGACGGCACCGACTACAACGGCGAGATGCCCTCGTTCGCCCACCTCTCGAATGCCGAAGTCGCAGCGGTCATCAACTTCGTCCGCGAATCCTGGGGTAACGCCGCGTTGCGTCCGGCCGACATGGCGACGCTGGATGAGGCAGCGATCGCTAACGTGAGGGCAACCAAGAAGACGCCCGCCGAGGTCCACGCCTACCGCGCCGGCCTTACACCGTGAGGCTAAGCCGGATAGCGGCGCCGGACGGGTCCCGTGGGCGATTCAAACCAGGGCGGAAAAGCCTCACATGATCACTTCAAAGACTTCGGGAAATAGCGCCTTAATCTGAACAATCAACTGTTCATGACCAAACCGGGACACCCATTAGCCACCCTATGAAGTCCAGCGGCGACTGAGGGCGATATCGGCTACGCTTAAGACACGGGATTGGCCGATTAGCGAGATCCCCGTATGTCTGGTGCCTTCCTATTCCGCTCGATCGACGAGGTGATTGTGAGCAAACACGAAAAACGCCCTCTGTACATTCCCTACGCCGGCCCCTCTCTGCTGGAGATGCCGTTGCTGAACAAAGGCAGCGCGTTCACGCAACAGGAGCGTCGGGATTTCAACCTGATCGGCCTGCTGCCCAATAATGTGGAAACCATCAGGGAACAGGCGGAGCGGGCCTACAAACAGTACGAATTATGCCAGACCGATCTCGACCGGCATGTCACCCTGCGCGCGATCCAGGATGACAACGAAACGCTTTTCTTCCACCTGCTGGAAGATCACCTGGAAGAGATGCTTCCGATTATCTACACCCCGACCGTGGGCGAGGCGTGTGAGGAGTTTTCCAACATCTACCGCAACCATCGCGGCCTGTTCGTGTCCTATCCCGATCGGGAGCACATGGATTACCTGCTGCGCAGCGCCACCAAGGACAATGTAAAAGTCATCGTGGTGACCGACGGCGAGCGCATTCTGGGCCTGGGCGACCAGGGCATCGGCGGCATGGGCATCCCCATCGGAAAGTTGTCGCTGTACACCGCCTGCGGCGGGATCAGCCCGGCCAATACGCTGCCCATCGTGCTGGATGTGGGCACTAACAATCAGGCGCTGCTCGACGATCCCATGTACATGGGGTGGCGCCACAAGCGCATTGGCAAACAGGAATACGATGACTTCGTGTCGGCATTCATGGCATCGGTGCAGCGGCGCTGGCCCAAGGCCCTGGTGCAGTTCGAGGATTTTGCGCAGAACAATGCCATGCGCCTGTTGAAGCAATACCGCGACGAGGCCTGCTGCTTTAACGACGACATCCAGGGCACCGCTGCGGTGTGCCTGGCCACGTTGCTGGCAGCGTGCAAAACGAAGAACGAAAAGCTCAGCGACCAGACGGTTGTCTTCCTGGGTGCCGGTTCCGCCGGCTGCGGCATCGCCGAACAGATCATCGTCGCCATGACGGACGAGGGCACGTCGGAAAGTGATGCGCGGCAACGGGTCTACATGGTCGACCGTGACGGGCTGCTGACCACCGACATGACCGGCCTGCAGGATTTCCAGTCCGCCCTGGCCCAGGATGCCGCGCGCATCAAGGGCTGGTCAGGGCGTGAGCTGATCGACGTGGTGAAAGAGACCCGGCCCACGGCGCTGATTGGCGTCTCCGGCCAACGCGGCCTGTTCAGCGAAGACGTGATCAAGACCATGCACGCACACTGTGCCAGGCCCCTGGTGATGCCGCTGTCCAATCCCACATCCCGGGTCGAGGCCACGCCCGACGACATCCTGACCTGGACCCACGGCGAAGCGCTGGTCGCCACGGGCAGCCCGTTCAAGCCAGTGACGCTGAACGGCCACAGCCACCCCATCGCCCAATGCAACAACGCCTATATTTTCCCGGGCCTGGGCCTCGGCGTCGTTGCCGCCGGTGCCACCCGGGTGTCCGACGCCATGCTGATGGCCGCAGCCAATGCCCTGGCGAAACAGGCGCCCATTGTCCGGCAAACCGGCGAGCAACTGCTGCCCAGCCTGGCCGACATTCAGGACATCAGTCGGGTGATCGCGTTTGATGTGGCCAGGCAGGCACAGGAGGAAGGCTTCGCCTTGCGCTCCGACGATGACACCATCCACCGGGCAATCGAAAGAAACTTTTGGCGGCCTCAGTATCGGCGTTATCTGCGGCGGGCGATTTGACTTGCCCTGGCTTACAGCGAGACGCGGCGGCGACTCCAGCGGCCGTCTTGGCGGGCTGGCGCTCCTGACATCGCAGCGCGAAGCCTTGCCTTCGTTCAGGCTTTTTTACAGGCGGGAGCAGCCAGTTCGTTAGCTCTGGCACGGGGAGCTTGTCTGAAAAAGACGGCTGCGCCGAGTTGATCAACGTTCAATTGCTTCGCCCCGTTTCATCGTATTTTGCGCCCCCTATGTCCTCATAATCCCGGCGTTCAGGTGCCGCCGGGATTATGAGTCGCTTCACGGGCGCGTCACGCCCTGCTTACTGCAGGTTCAATTCGTAGACACGCTCGTTGTTGGCGTTCACCTCCAGGAAGGTCGCGTTCGGTGCCTTGTCCGCCACAAAGTTGAGGGCCCGATTGGTATTGGGCACCCGGAAAACGGGCTTGACCGACGTTCCGCTGGTGATGGTGGCAAAGGACCAGTTGCCGTCGGCCGTCGGGGTTACCGGGCTGTTGTTGCGGATGTAGTTGGCCAGGATGGTGCGGTTGGCATCGGGCGAATTGATGACGATGTGGTCGCTGCCGGTGCCCGGGAAAACACCGCCGTTGGCGCGATAGTTGTTCGTGGCGACGATGAATTCCTGACCCGAGGTTACCGCCGCGCCCTGGTATTGCAGATTCTGGATGCGATGGGCCCCATCGTTGACGACGTTGCAGTCCCGGTCATCCCGTGGCGGCTGGGTCACGTCGATCTCATAGGTGACGCCGTCGATCACGTCGAAATTATAGGTGGGGAACCCGGTGTAATTGACCAGCTCCTGGCGCGCACTGCTGTTGGGATCAATCTGGTAGAACTGCGACGCCGAACATTCCAGCCAGCCGCGCAGCTCGTCACCCGTGACCTTCACCGCCACCAGGGTGTTGGGATACAGGTACAGGTCGGCGGCGTTGCGCAGGGTCAGCTCGCCCGCCGGCACCGTGGTAAAGCTGCCTTCGTTGCTGCAATCGCCGTTGCGGTCACAGGCCTTGAAAGGCGCGGCGGCCGACAGCACGGGCAAATCCTGCAGATTGACGTCTCCCTGAATCAGATCCTCCACATAGGCTTTCTGGGCGTCGCTGACGATCTGGATCGACGGATCGTC
>JAWVWU010000156.1:0-5671 GCA_033723595.1 Marinobacter sp.
AAGGCGTTGAATGCCATTGCCAAATTGCAACCGCGAATCTATGACGTCACGGCGACCCGGCCCAGCGAATTTCTGGTCATCGAGCAGGACGTGCTGGTGCAGTTGCTGCGCTCTGCCCCTGTCCAGCAGGTGGAAATGGATTCGACGGATGACGGCCGGGCTCATGAAAGTGAAGAGCATCATCTGTTGATGGAATTCTACGCCGAACTCCGGTCAAACCAGCTGTCCCTGCCCAGCGTGCCGGATGTTGCCTGGAAAGTACGACGAGCGGCTGATCGCGAAGATTCATCGGTCGACGACATCGCCCGGGTCATTACCGCGGATCCGGCAATGGCGGCCAAACTTGTGCGCGCCTGCAACAGCCCGCTCTATCGCGGCTTCAAGGATGTTCGGAAAGTCAGCGAGGCGGTGGTGCGCCTCGGCACCCGTACCACCCGACAATTGGTCACCGTGTTTTCCATGCGAGAGGTGTTCAAAACCCGCGAGCCGGCCCTGCAAAAGGCCATGGACTCACTCTGGCGGCATTCACGGGAGGTGGCCGCGTTGAGCTGGGTACTGGCGGACAGCGCCACCCGGCTGGATCCGGAAGAAGCGCTGCTGGCCGGTTTGCTGCACGACATTGGCGCGATACCGGTGCTGGTTCAGGCCGAGCACCACAAACGGCTGTTTGCTGACACCGACAAGCTGGATCACGCCGTTAACGAACTCAAGGGCGATATTGGCGCTGCTATTCTGGAGAACTGGTCGTTCCCCGAGACGTTCATAGCGGCCGCTCGTCATGCCGAGGACTGGGCATTCGATCATCAGGCCGATTCGCCGCAACTGGCCGACGTGGTCATTGTGGCTCAGTTGCACTCGTTAATCGCGGGTCGCCAGAACCAGGGATTGCCCGAATTTGATACGGTGCCAGCCTACCGAAAGCTGGGTGAGCTGGAGCTCAATGCCTCGCGCAGTCTGGAAATCCTGACGGCCGCGCGCTCACGGGTCGATGAAGTTCTCCGCCTGCTTTCGTTAACCTGACTCCGGAGTCCAGCCGTTGGTGACCGATTCAATTATGCATGTACCCCTGTTTCCACTGAATTCCATCGTGCTGCCGAAAGGGCGCATTCCGCTGCAACTGTTTGAAGCGCGCTACATCGACATGCTGACCCGGTGCCTCAAAGAGGATCGTGGGTTCGTTGTTGTGCTGCTCAGGGACGGGCTTGAAACCGACACCCGGGCGGCGTTCTACGACATTGGCACCTATGTCCGCATCATTGATTTTCAACAGCTCGATAACGGCATGCTGGGTATTACCGTCGAGGGGCAGGCCAAGGTGGCCGTGGTCAAGTGCTGGAAAGCGCCGGATGGCCTTAACGTTGGTGACATCGACCTGCTGTTGGACGAAGGTGATGAGCCGGTCCCCGCGCGTTTCTCGGAATTGCCCGTGGTGCTCAAGGCTCTGCTCAAGCACCCGGTGGTCAACGATCTGGATATGTCTGTGGATTTTGACGATGCCCGGGATGTGGGTTGGCGTCTGACCGAACTCCTGCCGATCGACAAGCAGGAAAAACAGCGTTTGCTGGAACTGCAGGATCCTCTTGAGCGACTGGGTCGTCTGCACGCGCTGCTCGAAGCGCTGGAGTAATCCCCCAGACGATCAGCCAGCGCTCAGAGTGGTTTGGGTGCATACGCCTGCAAGGCATGGGGGCCAATCAGAATGACATAGCCGGCAATGGCCGCCAGCCACAAAAGCCCGGCCAGCTTGGTGAACAGGTCGACCGACAGGTGAGTCTGGTCGTAGCGACTGAAACTGGCACGAATACCCCCGCAGATTGACAGACCCAGCAGGATGCCACCGACCACATCGGTCAACCAGTGGACGCCAAGGTACAGGCGACTGATCGCCACCAGCAGGATCGGGATGCTGAACAGGCTGTATACCTGCCACCGCAGCCGGCTGCGAACCTCCCGCGCGATGAAGCTGGCACTTAGCCCGGCCAGCACGGTCATGCCCGTGGCATGGCCGCTCGGAAATGCGCCGGATTGCGGCGGATGCAGGTCGACCTGGGGGCGCAGGATGTCCAGGCCATACTTCAGGCTCCACACCAGGGCGAAGGTGATCACGCAGGCGGCCAACACGTGCAGCGCGGCCGCGTAGTAGCCCCGGAACGCCAGCAGAAGGGTCACCACGCCGGTCGAGAAGGCCATGACGGCGGTGTTTCCCAGCAGGGTAATGCCAACAGCCAGCGGGTCGAACAGGGGGTGCCGCAGGGTACTGAAGAAAGTCAGCGTCTGCTGGTTCAGGGGATCGAGCAGGTCGGTGGTCACGGTCATCGTGGCCCAGATGATAAACATCACGGCGGCGCCGACGGCCAGAGCAAGCGAGGCCAGCGGAAACTCCCCGCCGCTGTCCGGGCGCTGGCTGGATAGCAGGCGCCAGAACCGGTGTGTGGCGTTGTAGCGGGTCATCCATGCCCGGGCCCGGACATAGATCCTGCTCCGGCTGTCGAGTTCCCATTGCAGTCGAAAGAACAGCAGATACAGGGCCGCCAGAATGGCTCCGCCGATCCCGAGCACCAGGTACAGGTGAGGAGGCAACTGGATCTGACGGGCGATGGCGCTGCCGACCAGAAAGCCAGGCAATACATAGACCGGAGCCCATGCTAAGGCCGAGGTCAGATTGAACACCAGAAACCGGTTGCCCGACATACCGAATGCGCCGGCCACCAGGGGAATAACCGGTCTGATAGGGCCCACGAAGCGGCCAAGAACCACGCTTTTGCCGCCGTGTTTACGGAAAAAACGCTCACCGCGGTCAAGCACCGCTGGATGACGACTGAACGGCCAGACACGGTGCAGATGGCCGGTGAAAGCGCGGCCAATCCAGAAGCTGACATTGTCGCCAACGATGGCCCCGGCGGCCGCCCAACCAAGCGCGCTCCAGACCGGCATGCCGGTCTTGCCGGCCAGCACGGCAATCGCAAAAAGAAGCGCAACGCCCGGGACAATCAATCCGGCAATGGCCAGCGATTCGATAAACGCAGCTGCAAACAGCGCAGCCGCAAGCCAGCCCGGATGATCACCGAGCCAGCCCGAGAACGCATGTATCCAGTCTGCAAGCATTAGGGAGCCCCTGAGTGAAGTCTGTTGGCGATTCTGGCGAGTCCGGCGGGCAAGCGTTGACGGGTTCCATGGCGGCGCTACGGTTCGTCCCATGGACGCGGATTTCCAGCGAACCGCGCCGTGCCACTGGGTCTCGCAATGGCTGCCGACGCGCCTGTAGACCTAACCAGACGCTCCCTGACGCGCGTCGTCATGCTGACTGAACCAGATGCGGTCGTGTCCCCGGTTGCGGGCTTCCTGAAGTGCACGGTGGGCGCGATCCCGCACCACGCAGCTGCGGTGATCGTCCGGGTTGCAGGTGGTACAGCCGAGGCTGACCGTCAGCTTCCTGGCTGCCGGCCAATGGTTCTCGGCCATCGTCCGGCGCACCCGTTCGGCAATCACGCGCACCCCTTCTTCGGGGGTGAATGGCAGAATCAGGAAAAACTCGCCGTTATCCAGAGCATAGAGGGTGTCGCCGGCCCGGATCACGTCAAACAGGTGCCGGGTCATCTCGCGGAACAGGTCCTGTAGCGCGGACGTTCCGTGCAGGTTTTCAATCTCGTCCAGGTAATCAATGCCCAGCATGATCACCGACAGCGAGTGGCCGGTTACCTTGGCGCGGCTGATTTCCTTCTGCAGGCTTTCATCCAGGAAGCGGGCATTGTGGGCACCGGTCACCGGATCGGTAATGGACAGGTCCTCGGCTGACTGTGCCATGTGCTGGTAATGCCAGATGTAAAGCGCAGCGGCGCTGAGGATGATCAGTGCGGCTGCCACAATGAGCAGGGCGTCTGCAAGCGGTTGGTGGGCGAGCAGGTAGCCGGCCAGTATCAGAATGATGCCGCCGGACAGAATGAGCCCCTGACGTAGCGGAAGAATCAGCATGTTCAGCAGCAGCAACGGCATGACCCAGTAGCCAATATCGGCCCGATCGAGGGAGAACAACGCCGCGATGACGGACGCATTGAGAATGGCCAGCATGAACCGGTGACCGGGCGCCCGCAGCTGTTGCCGGCGCGAAAATACCGTATAGGCAGCGCCCAGAAGGGTCAGGACGGCGAGGGTGATGGCCAGATAGAACAGCTCATAGAAGCCGTAGCGCAGATTCTGAGCGGCCAGACTGACGATAAACAGTGTGGCGAGGCAATAGCCGGCAAAATGCGTGAAGGTGCGCAGCCGCGTCTCAGTCATGGGTGGGGCTTCCTTTGGCAGTCTGGGCGCGGGGATCGGACCAGGCGCTGTAGGACTGTATCCGGTTGCCTCCCTGTTGTTGGGCTCGCCGCAAGGCGTTGGCAGCAGAGTGCTGAAGACTGTCGGCGTCGTCCCCGATGTTCAGCCCGGCAACGCCCGCGCTGACGGTCAGGTCGAGTTCGTGGGACGCCAGCAGCGAGCGCAGGCCGCTGCGGATCTGCTCGGCCTTGCCGGCGGCTTCGGCTGACCCGTTACCGGGCAGAATGATCAGGAACTGCAGATCCGCGACCCGATAATAGCTGTCAAAATCCCGCAGCTGTGAATGCAGGAAGCGGCCGATGCGAGGCAGTATCGCCCGGATGTCGGCATCGGGGTCAACATCGCTCAGGTGCGTGTCGAGCCCGATCATGATAATCGCCATGTCGGTGCCTTCCCGCTCGCTGCGCTGGATTTCCTTGTGCAGGTCGGCGGACAGGTAATCCCGGCTTGCGGCCTGGGTCAGTTCATCCGTGCGCCGCAACGGCGCCAACTGGCGGGTCTTGTACTCGCGCAGGAACACCAGCAGGCAGGACAGCGCCGCGGCCAGAAACAGTGAGCTGACGAGCTGGTGCCGGTCCGGTGCGCCCTCGATGGTCAGCGCCGCCAGCAGGACCGTTGCCAGGCACACAATGGTCAGCAGCCCGGCCACCGGGAGTGGAAACAGAGCGAACAGGACCAGTGGGACGGCAAACAGCCAGTAACTCAGACTGGCAGGTCCCAGCCACAGGCTGGTGCACAGCACAATGATCAGGGCCAGGGCGAGGCTCTGGTTGATGATGGGCCAGGGTTGACGTGCGTGGCGGGGATGAGCGGCCGGTGTTGTCCAGATCAGGGCGGCTCCCAGCATCGGCGGGACGGCCGCCAGCACGCCAATGGCGACCAGCGTGTAGATGGCCAGCGCGAGCATCAGGGCGCTGCTGGCACGGGAAAAGCGGCTCAAGAGGAATTTTTCGGCCATCTGGGCCATGCCGTCGGTCCTTTTCGTTGTCCGCTGGTCGTTGTCTGCTGGTCTTTATCCACGGGGTTTTCGCCGCTAATGGGCGCCGCAGCAAGTCACCGTACGCTATCATAAAGCAACCCCGGTATAAGTCTAACGTGGATCGCCTGATCGTGCGTACCGGTTGTCTGGCGGGTACCGTTTGCACCCTGTAATCCGTTACTATTGACTCGGCTATTATTGAGAGCGCCCGGGTGGCAAGGCGCCCTGTCAATCGAGCCCGATGACTTGCTGTGCCGGGTGTTTCGATTCCCGGTATGGTAGGTGAGCCGGCCGGTTCCATGCAATGCGACGGCCCGGCTGGCCGACGGAACGTTCTATTTCTGAAAAGGTTTTCCGATGGACATACAAGACTAC
>JAWVWU010000157.1:0-5666 GCA_033723595.1 Marinobacter sp.
GCCAAGCCACCAGACAGCGGCCAGCATCAGCCCCAGTCCGAGCGCCAGTACAACGGGGCCTGCACTTCGGATGACGGGGCCGACGCGTCGACCAACGGCCATGATTTGTCTTGCTAAGGTTTCCATACCTGCTTGTCCTGTGTACGTCTGTCTCACCCGCGCTTATCGGGTTCTCTCTTTGCCCGTGCCGGTCCGGGCGCCGCGCCATGCATCCGGCAGCCGCTGGCTAACGGGCAGCCACCGGGCCCAGGCGTTCAAGTCGTGCCATGAGCCCGGGCTCCCATTGCTCAAGGGGGCGCCCCCTGATCTGCTCCTGAAGATCTTCTGCCTGCTGTTGCGCAAGAGCCTCCAGACCTGCGCGCCGCAGCAGCTCCACACTCATCAGTCGCCAGTGAAACCGGTCCCGGGGCTCAATCGCGTCGGCCAGACCCTGGTCCAGTGTCTGCATTGCCGCCGTCAGCCCGGTTTGCTCAAGCTGCTCGCAGGCCTGCTGATAGGCCAGCTCCCAGGGCTGACCGGAACCCTCGCCAGCGCCCGGTGTGGACGTTGCACGAAGCCACTCTGACACTGGTTTTGGCAGAAAAGGCGATCCATCATTGAAGGTCATTTCTGCCAGCGCCGGAAGTCGATCGACAAAGGCTTTGAGGTCGTTGCGTATCGCCTCGGCACAGTCACTGTGGTCGAGGCTCCCGGCGGCTTCTGCGCTTAGCCAGTGGCCTTCCAGCCAGAACGGGCTGACTGAAAGGCTCTGTTCGATCCGCTGCCAGAGGGCAATGTCGGCGCCTCGAGCAAGCGCTTCCCGGTAATCCGCAACCCGATCTGCACTGACGGCGGCAAGATCGGTGCGGGCGCCGTCCCGGGTCGGGGGGGCTGCCGTTATGGCATGCCAGATCGCATAGCGGCGTAGCTGGTAACCCAGCGGATCGCCCGGACTCACGTCCGTCAGCAGGTCCGCCACTTTCAACAGGCTCTGGCGGGTCGCGCGCTCATTCCCGGGTTCAAAACTGACGTTACCGAGTGAGGCGGTCGGCCGCGTTGAGGCCAGGGTATTTGCCTCGCTGCCGGAACTCTCCGCCTGGCGCACATCGGCCCCTGGTCGACTGTCCGGGGGCGACGCTTCGGCCTGACCCGACACAGGCAGGCGCTCGATGCTACGCTGCAGGCCCACAAGCCCCTCATCTGGGATACCCAGAGGCTCTACCTGGTGTTCCAGTCGAGCCAAAAGATCCAGACAGAACTGCCGCCCATCACCGACCCCGCCATCAAACCGCAGACTGTCGATCGCCTTCGCCGCACGCTGCATGATCTGACCGAACAGCAGTCGGCGCGGGCGCTTCCCTTTCTCCCCCGGATAGGGCCAGGCATCGCTCCACCAGCTATCCAGTACCCGATGCAGGAGATAGAGGGACAGGGCGAATCGCTCACCATTGCCGCCACGCTGCAGGCATAGCAGCAAAAAACCCAGTACCTTGAGGTCCTTTGACCGGTCCGCCAGCACCTGCAGTGCCTGTTGTTCGATCCGGCCCCATTCAATGCCGGTGTGCGCCAGCGAACCCACTTTCATTACCTCGTTTTCCAGGAACTCCAGGGTCGGGTCCTCCCCCAGGGCAGTTCCTACAGCACAGTCTCCGACCAGCGGAGCCAAAACCTGGTCAACGTAGGGGTGTTGCTCAACGGCTTGCATACGCACTCCTTGCGGGATGAATCCTGAACCTACCAGCCACAGGTCCGACGCAACGGCTGAATCCGGGTCATCAGGCCGGATAAATCAAACACCAGCCCGTCCAAGCTTGGCTCGCTGGATACCAACTGAACCTGTGAACGGTTGCTTAGCCGCTTTAGTGTCCGGATTGCTGGCAGCCCACGCCCGCCGCTGACCACCAGACCCTGGTCACGCACACGCCATAGCTGTTGTTCCTGGCCGCCGGCAGCTTCGAAAGAAAGGCTAACCCGGTCACGGTTCAATGCCCTGGGCAGCATCAGCTTGAGTTCGGTAATGTTGTTGTCACACTGCACCACCATCAGCGGACGCGGCGGCACCGCTCCGAGGGCCGCCAGGGTGACCAGTTGCCCGCCTCGCAGGGGACCAGCGTTGCGATAGAGCGCGCCATCGTCCGGTTGACGATGCGCTTCCAGGGCATAGGCCATGCGCCAGTCCGGGGGTTGCGGAACGCGTGTCTTTACCGCGGCTCGCGGACGCTGGTTCACCGGTGTCTGGAATACCCGATCAAAACAGGCCAGACGATCCAGTCTGGCAGGTTTGTGGGCACACTCTCGGGCCGCGTCCAACTGACCGCTGGCCGCCAGGACTGAGGGCGTCATCGCAAACGCTGAAACGCTCAGCAGGCATCCGGCAAACAACAAGAACGGCCGCTTCATGGAGCCTCCGACACATTGAACTTCTGGCACTTGTGGGCAAGTGTCCGCTTCGGCAGACCGAGGCTCTCAGCCGCCAGCGCGCGATTTCCGTGAAATTTCCGCAAACGTGCGCTGATCACGGCGGCCTCGAACGCCTGCGATGCCGAACGAAGATCGCTGATTTCATGGGTGGGCGGCACACCAGGCTGTATGCAAAGATCACCGGCGCTGGCGGGCTCATCAGCACTGCTATCGAGTGTGAGAACGTCCAGCCGCAAATCCTCGGGCTGGATATCATCGCCAACAGGTGCCTGCAGGCAGGCGAACTCCACGATGTTGCGCAATTCCCGCACATTCCCGGGGAAACGGTAACCGGCCAGAAAACTCACGGCCTGACTACTGATGCCCAGCGGACCGACCCCCTCCCGGGCGTTATACGCGCGAATGAAATGCCGGCACAGCACCTCCAGATCCTCGGGGCGTTCACGTAAGGCTATGATCCGCAGGGGAAACTGGCTCAGTCGGTAAAACAGGTCGCGCCGGAACAGCCCTTGTTGAATCCGGGCCTGCAATGGCTGGTGTGTGGCGGCCACCAGCCGGAAATCCGACTGCTGCTCTTGCTGGGCGCCCAAGGGTCGGAAGCTCCGGGTTTCAAGCACACGCAAGAGCTTGGACTGGAGCGCCAGTGGCATGTCGCCGATTTCGTCCAGAAACAAGGTGCCACCGTCGGCCTGCGCCAACAGGCCATCCTTGCCCCGGTCCGCGCCGGAAAATGCGCCGCGGGTGTGCCCGAACAGCTCATTTTCCAACAGGCTGTCTGGTATGGCCGCACAATTGACGACCACAAACGGCCCTTCCGCCCGGCTCGAGAATCGATGAATACCCCGGGCCACAAGATCCTTGCCGCAGCCGGTTTCGCCCTGCACCAGAACAGACAACTGACTGCCCGCGGCACGCACCACCTGCGCACGCAGATCGGCCATCCCCCGTGAGGGGCCGACCAGCGTGTCCGCCAGCGCCTCACTGCGGTGACGGATGGATTCGGCGTCGTGCAGGTTGTCCAGTGACCGTTTGAGCATTCGGCGTTGCCAGCGCTGGTCGTTCGTCTGCAACTGCCCCGACCACTGGTGCGCCAACAGGTTTAGCAAACCCCGGAAAAGTGGCTGCTCGGTTACCGATTCCCAGGTCCCGTAATGCCCACAGAGCACCAGCGCACCCAGCACTCGCTGATCGCCCGCCATCACCGGGCCAACCCAGAGCGATTCGGGCTGGCCGCTGCACTCGAACAACCGCTGAAAGCCCGGATGGTCGAGACGAAAACTGGCGGCCCGGGAGACTTCCCGGGGAACTGCCTGGCGCAGCACATGCGCAAACGGATGACTGAAATCGCTGCAGTCAAACTCACTGTCGTCAGCCAGCGCCGGGCAATGGAGGGTCCGTCCACTCAGGTCCAGTTCCAGAAACCAGCTCTGCTCGATCCCGAATACACGCTTCAACTGGCTTTGCACGCAGAGCAGCAGGGCCTGGCGGTCCTCTTGCCTGACCATCTCCAACGCCAATTCGATTCCGGTGTGCAGTTCCATCTGCATCCGTCCCATGACTTCGTTCCTGTCTTTGTGAAACCCTGTATCCGGCCGGTCGTCAATGGACCGTTCCCGTGAACTGATCGCCGGAGACGCCCAGCCGCACCTCGTTCACCGCTTCCCTGGCGGCCATTTTTTCCAGCAGGGCCAGCGACACCGGTGGCAACAACTGTCCCTCGATGATCGACTCCAGCATCCGCGCGCCATTGTCACTGCGGGTGGCACGACGGCGAATTGCCTCCGTTAGGCCGTCGGCCAGAACAACCCGGGTCTGATACCGCTCGCTGATCTGCGCCGCCAGGCGGTCAAGCTTGTCAGCGACGATCCGATTCAGCGTGGCCTCACCCAGTGGCAGATACGGCACAACTTCCATGCGCGCCAGTAACGCAGGTTTGAAGAACTGCGCCAGTTCCGGATACAACGCCGCCGCGATCGACTCGGGCGTGTCTGCGTGCTCGACGATGGTCTGATAACCCAGGTTGGATGTCAGGAAAAACACCACGTTCTTGCAATCAATCAAGCGCCCTTCGCCGTCGGCCAGCTCACCCTTGTCAAAGGCCTGATAGAACAGGTTGAGCACATCCGGATGGGCTTTTTCAACTTCATCCAGCAAGACCACCGAATAGGGTTTTTGCCGGATTGCCTCGGTCAGCAATCCGCCCTCGCCATACCCGACGTAGCCCGGCGGCGAGCCAATCAGCCGCGAGACCGTGTGTTTTTCCTGATACTCGGACATGTTGATGGTGGTCAGAAATTGACGACCGCCGTATAGCAGTTCGGCCAGTTGCACAACCGTTTCGGTCTTGCCAACGCCACTCGGGCCCGCCAGCAGGAACGCCCCCATCGGTCTGCCCGGGCGCCGCAAGTCGGCACGGGCGGTCAACAGATGCTGATGCAGCGCGTCAATCGCCGCATCCTGGCCTTTGATGTGATCTTGCAGATACTCCGGCAAACGGGTGATCTTCTGGAGCTCGTCGGCGGTCATGCGATTGACGGGAATACCGGTCCAGTCGGCGATCACCTCCGCAATCTGACGGGTATCAACCCGCGCATGAACCAGCGGCTCGTCCTGCTGCAGACCGGCCAGCTCCTGTTCCAGGGCACCGGCCCGGGCACGCAGCTCGTCCTGTTCGGCGGGCGCATCCTGTCGGTGCTCGATGGACGCTTCGGTCAGCAGTTGCTCTCGCACCGCGATCAGCTGCGACACCAGATCGCGCTGGGTATGCCAGCGCTGTTCGAGCGCCTCGGCCTCTTCATTCAGGATCTTGAGCTGCGTGTCCAGTTGGGGGCGCCGTTCCCTGTCGTCGGGCTGTCCGAGTTGCTGCTCACGAGCGAGCAGGGTCTGTTCCATGCGTAACTGATGCAGCTCGCTGCGAACGTGACTCAGCCGCCGGGGTGGCGTGCTCAGATTCAGGCTGACCCGGGCGCTGGCGGTGTCCAGCACGTCAATGGCCTTGTCCGGCAATTGCCGCCCGGCCAGGTAACGTGCCGACATTTCAGCCGCCGACCTGAGAGCGTCGTCGGCAATCAAGACCTGATGGGCCTGCTCGTAGATCGGGCGCAGGCCGCGCAGGATATGAACCGCTTGAGCCGTGGTTGGCTCGCTCAGGGCAACTGGCTGAAACCGGCGGCTCAATGCTGGATCTTTTTCCACGTACTTTTTGTATTCGCGCCAGGTGGTCGCGGCAATCGTTCTCAATTCGCCCCGTGCCAGCGCCGGTTTCA
>JAWVWU010000158.1:0-5629 GCA_033723595.1 Marinobacter sp.
CGACCGTACTTGCTGTAGACCTTGGTTTTGGCATTGGCCGTCTTGGCCATGGAGTCTTTTCGGTTTTGATAGGCTCTGCCCATGGTGATGTCTCGCTGATGATCGAAAGGTGGCCGATTTTACACGCAAAGGCCGGGGCAGATCTAATGGAGCGTCGCAAAAAAAGCCGTGATGGTGGCGGCTGCCCGGGTTAGAGTCACGGACTGATTTATCGGTTGTGGAGAGTGAAGTTATGGCCGCATTTCTGATCGGCACCATTACCATACGGGATGCGTCCCTCTGGGCGCGCTACGTCTCCGGCGTTGCGGAGTCCCTGGAGCCGTTTGACGCTGAGGTGGTGTTCCGGGGTCGCAAGCTGAGGGATCTGGCCGGCGAGCAGCCAAGGGAGACCGTGGTGGTGTTGCGTTTTGGCGATGCGGCGACTGCCGACGCCTGGTTTCAGTCCGAACGTTACCAGCAGCTGATCCCGCTGCGGGACCGGGCCGCGGACGTGGTGATCACGACCTACTCGGACTAACCTCCCGGGAGTCGCCGTCGCTTGCCGGCAACAGGACGGTTACCTGCAGCCCGACGGGCGGCTCTGGATGCGCGCTGGCAAGGGTGATGCGGGCGTCGAGTCGGTCCGCTATGGATTTGACGATGGCCAGGCCCAGTCCCGATCCGCTGGCGGACTGGCCCAGTATCCGATAGAACGGATCAAACACCCGTGCGCGCTCGGCGGGGTCAATGCCGGGTCCGCTATCGGAGATCACCAGTTCCACGCCGTTACCCTGTCGCCTCGCGCTGACGTCGACCCGGCCCTGTTCGGGTGTGTAGTTCAGGGCATTGCCGACCAGGTTGGTCAGCAAAACCTGAACATCGGCGCTTCCCGCTGCTACCCACAGTGAGCCGGCATCGGTGGACGGAATCATGCCGAGATCGATCTTGCGGGACTCGGCCAACGGCATCATGTCTTCCATAAGCGTCTGCAGGGCGGCGCCAAGCGATGTCCGTGGCGGTTGCTCAGAGCGTGATTCCTGCAGGCGGGTATAGGTGAGCAGCTGGTCGAGCAATTTGCGAGTGCGCAGAATGCCGCCGCGAAGGGTTGTCAGTCGCGCCTGGGCTGTCTCACCCAGAGGCGTGGCGGAAAGACGCTCGGCCTGGAGCGAGAGTGCGGTTAACGGCGTACGCAGTTCGTGAGCCGCATCCGCAATAAAACGCCGCTGGGTTGCGACCGACTGGGCCACCCGATCAAGCAGCCGGTTGATGGCCACAACGAAGGGCTCGATTTCCGGGGGCAGATCGGGCTCGGTCAGGACCTTGAGGTTCTGATCCTGATTCCGGTCAAGGCGTTGGGCCATGGTGGTCAGGGGGCGGAACATCTTCCGGATGATATCTCCGGTCAGCAGGACCAGAATCGGCACCAGCACCAGAAACGGCAGCAGAGTCCGGAACGCGCCATCACGGGCAATCTCGTCGCGCACGGTGGTTCGCTGACCCACCGCGAGCCGCTCCCCGCTGGCCAGCGTAGTCACGAAAATCCGGTAGGACCGGTCGTTTACCGAGAGCGTCTGCACGCCATCGGGCAGCGTCTGCGGGAGTGTGAGTTGCTCACTGTGTGGGCCTGAACCGGGTGTAAGGCCCTGTACGAACACGTGATTTTCCCGCGCTTCATCGGTGTCAGGCTGGCGGGCCGGCTCAGCAGAGATCAGGTCCGGGTAGCGATCAAACAGGGCCGCCGTCTGCCGCAGGATATTGTCCTGCAATTCGTTGGCTTCATTCAGGGCGGAGAAGAACGAGAATGTGCCGGCAATAATGGCAATCCCGATAATGGTCCCCGAGAGCCAGACCGACAGCCGGAATTGCAGAGAGCGCTTTACCGGCTTTTTGGAATCATCCATCCCACGCCCCTGACGTTCTTGATGGTGTCGGCACCCAGTTTTTTTCGCACCGAGTGGATCAGATACTCGACCGCGTTGCTTTCCACCTCCTCGCCCCAGCCGTAAAGCCGATCTTCCAGCGCGGACCTCGAGAGAATGGCGCCCGGCCTCAGCAACAGGGCCTGCAGCAGCGAAAATTCACGGTGCGAGAGGCGGACGGGGTCGGCCCCCGGAACCCGGGCCTCCCGGGTTGCCGGGTCCAGCGATACCCGATCCGTGCCCAGGATCGGCTCGGCCTGACCGCTGCTGCGCCGGAACAGCGCACGCATCCGGGCGGTCAACTCGCCAAGGTCAAAGGGTTTGAGTACATAGTCGTCAGCACCTTCGTCCAGTCCGGCAATGCGATCGTCGAGGGCATCCCGGGCCGTTATGATGACGACCGGTACGTTCAGACCGGCTGAGCGGATGGCGCGCAGGACATCAAGCCCGTCTTTGCCCGGCAGGCCCAGGTCGAGCAGAACCATATCGTAGTGGTCGGTGGTGACGGCGCCGATCGCCTGTTTGCCATCGCGAACCCAGTCGACCGCATAGGCCGTTTCTCGCAGGGCTTCCGTGACGGCCTCCCCGATCATGCTGTCGTCTTCAACGACCAGTACTCTCATACGCTGTCCTGTTGGTTCCGGCGAGGCTCGTGACCATGCCATCATGCCATACATGAAGGCGCCGGTCCGCAGGGACCGGCGCCTGTTCGCGGCACTGAATGCCCGGTGTCGTCCCGTACTCTCAGGACGACTGCGCGTCGAACCGCTTCTGGACCAGGGTGAGATACCCCACCAGTCCGACAATGGTCACCAGGAAGAAGTAATTGGTGTCGGTTGCGCCGAGGCCAAGCCCGCCGTTGGCATGGGGCTGTGACAGCAGGTCGCCCAGTGAGGCCCCCAGCGGGCGAGTGAGGATATACGCAATCCAGAAGGTCAGAACGGCGTTGGCGTTAAACAGGTAGTAAGCCGCCGCCGTTGCTGCGATCAGTCCGCCAAACAGGAACAGCGAGTGCTCATAGCCGACGTTCATGCCTTCCGATACCAGATCGCCGGCGGCGGTGCCCAGGGCGAAGGTGAATAGAATGGCCGCCCAGTAAAACAGTTCCCGTCGCAGGGTAAAGATGGAATGAATCGACAGCGTCTTCTCCGACCGGTACCAGAGCAGGAACGTGACCATCAGCAGAACACTGAAAATGGCCGTAGACTTGGTCAGCGGGACGCCGAACTGGTCGGTCATGTTGTCGGTGACCAGGGTGCCAAAAACGCTGATCAACAGCACGGTCGCCCAGTAGATCCAGGGGATGTAACGGCGTGCTTTCACTTGCGTCACCAGGGCAATCAATAGCAGGCCGCCCATCACAAAGGACGTGCCGGTCAGGCCAAAGCCCAGGCCTTCATTGAGAAAATCGGCCGCGGTCTCACCCACCGTGGTGGACATCATCTTGATGATCCAGAACAGCAGGGTTATTTCCGGTACTTTGCTCAGAAGAGTTGATGCCACTGATTGGTTACCGGGGCGCTGGTCCGTCGGTGGGCGGGTGCTGGCAGTTCCAGACATGTTACAGACTCCTTGTGATCAGGGTTGGTTAGCGATCGTGCGGTTGCTCAGGCGGGCAGCCAGCCACGCCTGATGAATGGGCCGCACAACAGTTGGTAAAGCTGCTCGGCCCATCGATAGAGCCGAGTGGCCAGGGGGGACTCGACGTTATGAAACGCCCAGGCTGTCAGCCCGCCGCATAACAGCGCGCCGAGCATGTCCAGCGGGAAATGCACGCCCAGATAAATCCGCGCCCAGGCCACCGGGATGCCCATCAGGGTCAGAAGCAGGCCTGCCACTCGAGTTTTGGCCTGTGCCAGAAACAACAGCGATACGCTCCAGATCAAGGTCAGGTGGTCGCTGGGAAACGAGGAATCCGGCGCATGGGGCATCAGGGTATGGCCGAGCCCGATCATGAACGGTCGTGGGTGTTGCCAGAACAGGCCGATCAGCTGATTCAGCGACAGTGCGGCCAGGCCGGCCACCGCGCCGATGACCGCAATACGCCGCCGCGCCGGTTGTCCCGACAACCAGTTACCGATGAGGGTGAGGGGGATCAGCCAGACCAGTCCCTCGGCCAGCAGCTTTGCGATCAGCACCAGGCTGTGATCCGGATGCGCGGATGCATTCAGCATCAGAAAGTAGGTTTGGTTGAATGATTCCATCGTGTGGACAGTTTCCAGGCCCGGGTGTCTATCAATGAGTGTTGCTTGACCCATCCCATCGGTCGTAGGTCAAGCAGCGATGGGCAGGAGGTTAGCGGTCGATACTTAGCTGTCACTGAGGAACGTGATAAATCGTGCGCACTGAATCGAGCGGCGTGTCCGGGCTTTGGCTGTCGGGGGATCTGCGGTAATGTGGGGCACATTCAGTCACTGGCAACGGGTTGTGAGCCCTATGAAACCGGACCTGGGTATTATCGAAGGCTTTTATGGCCCCCTGTGGACCTGGCCCGAGCGTGAACAGTTGGTGGCAACCCTGGCGCCGGCCGGTTACAGCTTTTATCTCTATGCGCCGAAGGCGGATCCCTTTCTGCGGCGGCGCTGGGATCAGCGTCACCCGGATGCCGAGCTCGCCTCGCTTGCAGCGTTCTCTGACTATTGCCGGGGGCGTGGCGTGCGGTTTGGTATCGGGCTCAGTCCCTTTGAAATCTTCAATCGTTTTGATGAGGCGGCCAGGACAAAGCTGGCCCGCAAACTGGACTGGCTGGACGAACTGGGGATTGATGATCTGGCCATCCTGTTCGACGACATGCGCGCCGACACCCCGGATCTGGCCGCGGTGCAGGCGGACATCGTGCACTGGGTGCGAGCTCGCTCAGGTGCCAGCCGGCTGCTGATGTGCCCCAGCTATTATTCCGACGATCCGGTCCTGGATCGGGTGTTTGGTGCCCGCCCGCCTGACTACCTGGAACGCCTCGGCGCGTTGCTGGATCCGGCGATTGACATGTTCTGGACCGGGCCGGAAGTCTGTACCCGGGAATTCTCGCCTGGCCATTTGCAACGGGTCGCCGGCCAACTCGGTCGCCGGCCTCTGCTCTGGGACAATTACCCGGTCAATGACGGTGATCGCATGTCCCGCCACCTGCATCTGCGTGCGTTTACCGGGCGTCCGGCGGGCAATGCCAGCCTGATTGCTGGCCATGCCATCAACCCCGCGCTGCAGCCGACCCTGACCGCCATTCCGGCGCTGACCCTGGCCCGCAGCTATGAGGCAGGCAGCGATTACGATTACGGTCAGGCGTTCGAACTGGCGGCCGCAGCGGTGCTGGGCGATGATCTGGCACAACAGGTCACCAACGACCTGTTGGTGCTGGACGACGGCGGGCTGAATCGGCTCGGTGAGGCCAGACGGGCCGCCCTGCATGCCCGTTATGCCGCGGTTGACCACCCCGCCGCGCGCGAGATTGTGAAGTGGCTGGACGGTCAGTATCAGGTGACTGATGACATGGTCCAGACCCAGTGATTCAGGCGGACTCGAACCCTTCCAGAACATTCACCGCGTTAACGCCGATGGCCTCCACGTCGTATCCGCCTTCCATGGTGAACAACGTTGGCAGTCCGAGCCTGCCAATGCGTTGACCGAGGTTCAGATAGTCACCCGATTTCAGTTTGAAGAATGAAATGGGATCGTCTTCAAAGGTGTCCACGCCCAGGGCCACAACCAGATAGTCCGGCGCATAATCGACAATC
>JAWVWU010000159.1:0-5628 GCA_033723595.1 Marinobacter sp.
CGGCGCTGAGGTCCTCATCCGGGCTGGCTTCGAGGAAGTAATTGCGCCCCGGATCAACCCGCTTTTTGAAGTTCTCGAACCACCGGCTGCGTGCGGACCTGTGGTTGATGACCAGGTCGGCCATCAGTTTGAAGTCACCGGCAATGCGTTCAATGTCCTCCCATCTGCCGTGGGACTCATTGACGGCCAGGTAGTCCATCACCGAAAAGCCATCGTCGGAGCTGAATGGAAAAAACGGTAGCAGGTGGACGGCCGTCAGCGTTTTCTGAAGACGCTGTTGCAGAAAGCGGTGCAGGGTGACCAGCGGTTTTTCATCGTCCCGGCGGATGGAGTCGGCATAGGTGATCAACAAGACGTCCTGCTCATCCCAGTTATTCCGATGCGCCGATGGGCCGGGCATATCCCGGGATAACCCCATGACATCGATCAGCTCGTTGGCCAGGAAAACCGTATCCACATCCGGGTAAACCAAGTCCAGCATGCCGGACAGTTTGGTTTCGAGTTCGCTCGTCATGCCATTCCTCCACCCTCGGCCAGCCATCCGTCAGACTACTGGCTGAACTCGACATTATCGGCGTCGACCGCCTCCTCCAGCATCGCCATGATGTCCGGAATGGCGCTCACAACCCGGTTCCAGCTTGGGATAAACGGGGTGTCCATCGGGTTGTCCAGAAAATACGCTCCGGCGTTCATCACGTTCTGGGCAAACAGCTCCACCGCCTTTTCCTCCTTGTGACGATCAAAATCCAGGCCGTTGATGATAGCGTCGTTCTGGTAGGTTTCGATGAAATCGAGGGCGATGCGGTAATAGGTAGCCTTGATGGTCCGGAACTTCTCGTTCGAAAAAATTTCACCGTTGGTCGCCAGCTTGCGGAATACCGCCTTGCTGATGTCGGTGCTCATTTTCGATAGGCCTTTGCTGGCGTCATCGGGCGAGAGATCCTGATGTTTGTGGTCATAGGTGTCGGCTATGTCCACCTGACACAGGCGATTGGTGGCGTAGTTGCGTTTCATTTCCGACAACACACCCACTTCCAGCCCCCAGTCACTGGGGATGCGCAGGTCATTGATGACATCCGTCCGGAATGAAAACTCGCCGGCCAGCGGGTAGCGGAAACTGTCCAGATAGTCGAGGAAATCACTGGGTCCACAGACTTTTTTGAGTGAACGGATCAGCGGAGTAACCAGCAACCGGCTGACCCGCCCGTTCATCTTTCCATCGGCGACACGCGAGTAATAACCTTTACAGAACATATAGTTGAAGTTGGGATTAGCCACCGGATAGATCAGCCGCGCAACCAGGTCCCGGGAATAGGTCAGGATGTCGCAATCATGCAGAGCGACGGATTTGCTGCGCCCCCCCGCCAGCACATAACCGAAGCAAAACCAGACATTCCGGCCTTTCCCCAGCTCGGTTGGCGCCAGCCCCTGCGCCCGCAGCTTGTCATCAATCGCCCGCATACGGGGTCCGTCGTTCCACAGCACCCGAACATGCTGCGGCAGACTGGCGAAATAACGCAGGGCGTGGCGATACTGTGTCTCATCCGCCCGATCAAGACCAATCACGATCTGGTCGAGATAAGGGACCTTCGCCAGTTCGCTGACAATATGCTTCAGCGCAGGTCCTTCCAGCTCCGAATAGAGTGATGGCAAAACCAGCGACATCGGACGGGATTTACGAAATCCCATCAGCTCCCGCTCCAGCTCCTCGACCGGTCGCCGGCAAAGATTGTGCAAGGTGGTAATAATGCCGTTCTGATAAAAGTCACCCATACCTCACCTCGTTGGTCGATACGCATAGCCGTGCTGGTCCAGAATGCGCAGTACACATTCGTTCCAGCCGGTCGGCCCGCGATGGTTTGAATAGATAAACGATTGGTCACCGTCAGGAAGATCGGACGTCGGGCAGGCAGAGCGAATCACCACGGCGATATCAGCCGCTGCCAGCATCTGCCAGTCGTTCGGGCTGTCTCCCAGCGCCACTGACCTCAGTTCGGTCGTGCTGTGCTGACGGTAGCGGTGCATCAGCCATCGCAGGCCATCGGCCTTGTCAAAGCAGCCCATCGCGTGAAAAAAACGACCGCCCCGGCGCAATTGCAGATTGTGCTCCGCCAGCCTTTGCTGGAAAGCCGCCAGTGCCGTCTCGGAGTCTTCCCATAACAGAGGTTCCGTAGCCAATCGGTCCATGGCCTGGGCGGCCGACTCCGGCGCCAGGCCGGTGCACGACACCACCTCATCAACGGTCATGTCGGCAAAGCCCCGAAAGCGAAGCCCCTGCGCGCGACAGGCATTGAGTACGGCGAGTACCCGGGCCCGGCTAGCGCCTAAGGTTTTTACCTCACGCTCAGCCGGCTCGAAACAATTCGGCGGGACGATCACTGCGGCACCATTTTCGACGATGTACGGGTGATCATTACCCAATTCGGTGCGCAGGTGCTCGATTTCAGGCGCCGTCTTACTGGAATTCAGGATCAGCGGGATCCGGTGCTCTCGAAGTTGTGACAGGGAGGGAATCGCCGGCGACCAGTCGTAGCTGTCATGATCCAGCAGGGTGCCGTCAAGATCGGTAAAAATAACCAGTCCCGCAGTCGTCACAGGCGTGCCCCAAGCCGGCGCCAGTCTCCGGACGACTGCTCATTGCTGCGCATCGAGCTGATCCGGTGCTGGGCATCAATAAAAAAGATGGCATCGGCATGTTCGGGCAACTCAACCAGCATCCGGCGGGTCAGCCGCTCGTAGTGCATCACGAAACGACGAATCGCCTCATCCGACATAACACCCGAGGGCTCTCCGCTCTGTTCTGGTGCAACGCCCGATCTTTGCGCAAGCTTGTGCTCCTGAAGAGTGCGCCACTCGATGACGCAATCCATCGACGGCGCCTTGAGCATCACCAGCCGATCAATCTGGTCAAAAAACCAGCCATAGGCATCACGCAACTGGTCGTTCACGTAGGCCCGCCAGTAGCCATCAGCGTCGTCATAGCGCTCCAGCTCATTGAGCGGTTGCCGGAGGTGCTCTGCATCTGTGTCCGGCATCGCGCCGACGCACCAACCTTCAAACAACACAACAGACGCCGGTCCGTGATGGACCGGCCACTGCGGCCGTGGCAGTCGGTCATCGGTCGCCTTGTCAAAGGCAGGAAGTGGTGTTTCATCGCCGTCGGCCGCCGCCAGCAGCCGATCCAGTACCTGCTGACCCAGAAGAAGATCATGAGTGCCGGGCACACCGCGGGTGGCCAGCAACGGGTGCACATTGTCGGCCAGCCCCTGTCGTTCGGCTTTTTTCAGGTACAGGTCATCAATCGATAACCGGGCACAGGGACAGTCGAGCTCATTGACCAGCAGTGCCTGCAGGAACAGCACCAGAGTCGATTTACCGGTGCCCTGGGCACCGTTAACGCCGACAATGATCGCTCTCCCCTCGTCGGAACGCCACCGGGCGATCCGCTGGGCAAGTGGCCTGATGTACTGGTCCACGGTTTCACGGTAAACCTCGGGCAAACCTTCCTGGCGAATAAGCTCATCCACTGGGTCAGGTCGCATTTCAGATATTCGCTTCGGCATACTGGGCCCTCCTGCGCTCTGAAAACCTGTTCAAACCCATCGTCACTCCAAATGACTGTGATTGATACCCAGCAGATTTTGTACCAACTTGGCCATGGTCTCGCTGGTCCGGGCGCAGCTTCGGTGAGGCGCAGCTATCACCGACGCAAACGGTCTGACACAATGAGCCTGAACCCGACGCTTGCAGTGCGGAACCTTAGTCATGACTGATCAAAAGCTACGCATCGAACACCAATATCTGGACCTGCCCTCATTTTTCTACAGTCGCGTCCAGCCGACTCCGCTGAGCGGAGCGAGGATGGTCTGCTTCAATGACGACCTCGCCGCAGACATGGGATTTCACGCCACGGACCCGGAGCAGTGGACCGCCGTCGGTGCGGGACAGGAATTGCTCGAGGGCATGGATCCGGTCGCCATGAAATACACCGGCCACCAGTTTGGCGTCTACAACCCGGACCTGGGAGACGGCCGGGGCCTTTTACTCTGGGAGACCATCGGTCCGGATGAACGCCGTTGGGACTGGCACCTCAAGGGCGCGGGGCAAACGCCCTACTCCCGTTTTGGTGACGGTCGAGCGGTGCTGCGCTCAAGCATCCGGGAATACCTGTGCAGCGAAGCCATGCATCACCTGGGCATTCCGACCACCCGGGCGCTGTTTCTGGTCAGTGCCCGGGACCCGGTGCGCCGGGAATCCTTTGAAACGGCGGCAACCCTGATGCGCGTGGCCCAGAGCCACATACGGTTCGGCCATTTCGAGTACGCGGCTCACCACCATGGTCAGGACGCGCTGAAAACGCTGACCGACCACACCATCCGCCTTTACTTTCCTGAACTGCTAACGCGTCCCGAGGCCGAGCGCTACCGAAAGTGGCTGACAGAAGTGGTTGAGAGGACCGCGCGGCTGATCGCGGACTGGCAGGCGGTGGGGTTCTGCCATGGCGTGATGAACAGCGACAACATGTCGATTATCGGGGACACCTTCGATTATGGTCCCTACGCGTTTCTGGACGACTTTGATGCGGGCTATATCTGCAATCACACCGACCAGGGCGGGCGTTACGCCTACAACCGGCAGCCGCAGACCGGGTTCATCAATTGCCAGTACCTGGCCAGCTCGCTGACCACGCTGATGCCCGAAGAAGACATCCGGGCGGCGCTGCAGAGCTACGAGAAGGCCTACAACGATCGCTTCCTGCAAACCATGCGGGACAAACTCGGGCTCACCGAGCCTCAGGATGCGGATCTCGGCCTGATCATGGATACTTTCAGCATGCTTCACGAACACAACGTCGATTACACGCTTTTCTTCCGGGGTCTGTCGACGCTGTCTGCGACTGGACCGGCGGCGGTCAGGGACCTGTTCATCAACCGCAGCGCAGCCGATGACTGGCTGGAACGTTACCGAAAGCGCCTGGCGCAGGAAGCCGTCGACGATGAGCAGCGGGCGCGCAGCATGTGTGCAGTTAATCCGAAATACATTCTGCGGAATTATCTGGCCCAGCAGGCGATTCAGGATGCACAGACGGGTCAGTACGACACCCTGCGCGCATTACTGACCGTGCTGAAACACCCCTACGACGAGCAGCCAGCATACGATGCGTACGCCAGGCTCCCGCCAGACTGGGGCAAACACCTCAACATCAGTTGCTCTTCATGAATAAAAAATCCCGGCGCCGGTAAAACCGGCCCGGGATCGCAGTGGCATCACTCCATGACAGACCTGACTGATCAGACCGCCTTGGCGGCGATGATCTTGTCGTGCCATTCCGCCGGCCCGGTCTGGTGTACCGATACACCCGAGGAATCCACCGCCACCGTCACCGGCATGTCCTCGACCTCGAACTCATAGATTGCTTCCATGCCAAGCTCGGGGAAGGCGACGACCTCGGCCTTCTTGATGGCTTTCGAGACCAGGTAGGCAGACCCACCCACGGCCATCAGATAGACGGCGCCGAAATCACGGATCGCATCGATCGCGACCTGACCACGCTCTGCCTTGCCGATCATGCCGGTCAATCCGGTCTTCTCCAGCATGGTGCGGGTGAATTTGTCCATGCGGGTCGCC
>JAWVWU010000160.1:0-5601 GCA_033723595.1 Marinobacter sp.
AGTTTATCCCGGCACGTGGCGTAGAAATTGTGGTCGGTGGGATGGATCAGGCGGATCTTGAAGGGCTTTTTGGTGATGCGGATGACATCACCCGGGGCACAGGAGATATCCATCTGTCCGTCACAGCTCATCTGGGGATAGGTCTCATTGGTTTCACCGATGACCAGCTTGATCTCACTCTTGCCGTCGACGACGATCGGCCGACTGCTGAGGGTATGGGGAAACATCGGAACCAGCACGACGGCATCCAGTTTCGGGTGCATGATCGGTCCACCTGCCGATAACGAATAGGCGGTTGATCCGGTAGGCGTGGAAACGATCAACCCGTCGGAGCGCTGGCTATAGACAAAATGGCCATCGATGTACAGATCAAACCCGATCATGCGCGTCGATTTACCCGGATGCAGCACAACATCATTCAGGGCCGACCCAAACCCCAGAGGTTGACCATTGCGCTCAACATGCACGTCCAGCAAAAACCGGTTCTCTTCAATGTACTCGCCGTTGAGCACCTTGCCCAACCTCTCCTCGAGGTCCGCCGGCGAGATGTCGGTCAAAAAACCCAGTCGGCCGCGGTTGACGCCCAGCAACGGAATCGTCGATTTAGCCAGTTCCCGGGCCGCGCCCAGCAGGCTGCCATCACCACCGACGACGATGACCAGATCACAGATCTCGCCCAGCAATTTTTTGCTCGCTACCTGCAGACCGTGGCCTGGAAGCATGTTGGCGGTGTCGGACTCCAGAATCACGTGGTAGTTTTCGGCGACCAGATAGTTACGTAGCTGTCGTAACGACTCGACCACTTTGACGCCGCCCATCCGGCCAATCACCCCGATATTCCTGAATTGATCCATGCGATTTCCTGTTGATTGCGACTGGCACCTGCGGTGATTCGTCAACGCAGCCTGGTCAAAACGTTGGTTCTCAAGCGACGGTCGGTCGTTGCACAAACCATTCTGGAGGCCGCATAGTGGCACTGTTACGACCCGGAACGCCACCGGACTGAGCCAACATCACACAGTGGACCGAGCAACCCGCCATGATATCCAGCCCACCGCCACTTTGGCGAACCCCGGCGGTACGGCATCTGGCCTGGTTATGCCAGGCGCCCCCGCTGATTAACACCGGTCGCGTTCTTGATGTACGCACGGTTATGCCATCCGATTATCTCGAGACGCTCCAGGCACTCGACCAGAGCCCGGAACCCCTTCTCGCCCGCCTCGCCGATGGCAACAGTCACCGGCTGGGCCTGTACTTCGAGAACCTTTACCACTTTCTGCTCACTGACGTCCTGAACTGGACCATACTGCTGCGTAACCTTCCGATCCGGAACGCTCAGGGACAAACGCTCGGCGAGCTGGATTTTGTTGTTCGTAACCCGACGACTAAACGCCTGGAGCACCACGAAGTCGCGGTGAAATTCTATCTGGCCTTCGACACAGGATACACAACGCAGTGGTACGGGCCTAATGCCCGGGACCGCCTGGACCTGAAAGCAGACCGGATGCTGGCGCATCAATCCCGGATGACCGAGCGCCCGGAAACCCGGGCTGTTCTGGCCGACCATCACCTTGATGAGCCCATCGAGCAGGCCATCGTGATGCCGGGCTATCTGTTCCAGTCCGACCACCAGAAACCCCCGTCAGTACCGGACTGGGTTCATCCCGATCACCAACGGGGCTGCTGGATTCGCAGCGGACAGATCAACCAGCAGGACATCGACACCTGGGTACCCCTGTACAAACCGGACTGGCTGGGCGCCTATCAAAGCCGGGCAAGGCCCGACCGGACCGTCACCGACGAGGCGCTCGCCGAAGCCGGCGAGCGTGGCTGGCCAAGGCTGTTCGCCCAGATGAAGGCACGAGACGACGGCACGGGCTTTGAGGAGTACCACCGGTGGTTCGTCATGCCGGAAAGCTGGCCAGGCCTGCCGTGAACGGGGCCCCACCGGCTGGTTCTCATCGGAGTGATCCGGCGGTGGCGTTTGCGGGCTACTCCTGATGCGTCTCACAACGGTCGTCGCGGCCGGGCACAAACTCGGCGGGTTGACTGACTCGCATCAACGGCTGCTGACAGAGTTTGCCGTTCTTCAATGTTTGATGACAGACCGGGTTTTCGTAATGCGCCAGCCATTCCCGATACGCCGGTTCGTTGAGGCCACACTTCTCGGCCGCGTAGGCGATGGGGTTCTGGAAATAGCGCTCGATATCATCATAAGGCAGCGTTATGTGTCCAACACCGGCGTGGTAGGCCACCAGAAAAACCGACTGTGTCTTGAGCTGCTTCATCAACGAATCGTCCGCCGGCTCGCGGTGCCGTAATTCGTCAATCTCCTGCTCCATGACCACGATCTTGTCATTCCGCATTTCCAGTTCACGCTGCTTGCGATCCAACTGCTCGCGCAAAAGCACCATCTCGGCATGGTTATTCTGATGGTTCTGGGAATGGGAATCGGATTCCTCGGCAAGCTTTTGCTGGAGAGACAGATACTGCTCGTTCCGCTCGGCCAGGCGCTTTTTTAACTGCTCGTTGGTCAGGCGCTGGCGTTCATATTTTTGCTCGAGTTCCGCAAATTCGTTGCGGATGGTCTGTATTTCGAAGCGCTGCTCTCTTTGCAGCGATGACATCGAGTCGCGGTGGACACTTTGCAGGGTCTTGATCCGAAGGCGCTGCTCGCGAATGATCTGCGCCAGTCGGGTTCGTTGCGCCGCGGAGTTCGGATCGGCTTCCGGAGAGGCCGGCTTATTAAGCGCTGTACGCAGAACCGGAATATCGTCGTCGTTACTCGGCGGCGCCTGTTTGCGGAATTTCAGGTGGTTAGCGTCAACCGCTTTGCGGATTGCCTGGAAATGGTTGCTTCCCGGTGTCATGTCCGGGTCCCAGAAGTCGTCCTTGTCCGCAGAATCCGGGCACTGGCTGCGACACACCAGATGAATGGCGCCGCCGCCCAGATCAGGCCCCTTTGCGCCAATCAGCGCCAGCTTTTCAATCGGCACCTTCCAGTGGCTGTCCGCCCGCCCCTCTTCATCGAAGTAGATGCGGAAGAACACCAGAGACTGAATAAGAAGATCACCGCCGAGCAACACGTAAACAGCCCGGACATCGGTGTCAGCGAGGTCCGACAGGCCCACATAGCCGTCCAGGAAGGCACCAAACTCAGAGGCGCGCATTTGCCTGGCCACCTGCGCACCGTCCATGAAAAAGACCGCCGAATACCCCTCCGACGTCTGATCGGCAGAACCCATTCAATACTCCCGTTTTACACCCAATGACCCGTATGACGCCCGCAACAGGCAGATCGTTCCGGCTCGACAATACGATCGTCAGCTTATTGTAGTCACAGAGCGTGTCAGGGGGAGACCTAAACTGAAAAGATTTGTGATCAAAGCAGGAAAATACCGCTTGAGCGCGCCCGACAAGGCGCGCTCAAGGACAAGACAGAGAGCTCAGAGTTCGGCGGCCAGGCGGCTGCCCTGGTTGATTGCGCGTTTGGCATCGAGTTCGGCGGCCACATCAGCACCACCAATGAGGTGCACGCTCAGACCCGCGTCTTCCAGTCCTTGCTGGAGCTCCCGCAACGGCTCCTGTCCGGCACAGATGATGATGTTGTCAACGGCCAGAATCCGGTCTTCCCCGTGTTCCGCACCTTTTGGCGTCACGGTGATGTGCAGCCCCTCGTCGTCAATTTTGCGATAGGTGACACCCGGAACCATCCGGACCTGGCGATGCTTGAGCGATGTCCGGTGAATCCAGCCAGTGGTTTTACCGAGGTCCTTACCCACTTTGGATGGTTTACGCTGAAGAAGATAGACTTCACGGGCAGGCTCAGGCAGTTGCGGCTCCATTCCCTGAATGCCACCCCGATGCGCCGCACTGAGATCCACGCCCCACTCGCGCATGAAATCATCGGTGTCCAGCGCCGCAGACCGGCCCTGGTGAACAATGAATTCGGAGACGTCAAAACCGATGCCGCCGGCGCCAATGACCGCGACCCGCTTGCCCACTGGCCGTCTCTCGAGCAAGGCATCCAGGTACCCCATCACACTGGGGTGATCAATACCCTCGATGTCCGGTGTTCGCGGCGCCACGCCGGTGGCCAGGATAACATCATCAAAACCGCCGGCCTTGAGGTCGTCCACCGTTACCCGGGTATTCAGCCGCACGTCGACGCCGTGTTTGTCGAGCATGACCCGGAAATAGCGCAGGGTCTCGTAGAACTCTTCCTTGCCGGGAATGCGTTTGGCGACATTGAACTGGCCACCGATTTCAGAGCCGGCATCAAACAGGGTTACACGATGACCGCGTTCAGCCGCCACAGAGGCAAACGCGAGGCCGGCGGGGCCTGCACCCACAACGGCCAGCGAGCGCGGGCTGGCGGTTTTGACATAGTTCAGTTCGGTTTCATGACAGGCACGCGGATTGACCAGACAGGAAGTCAGTTTGCCGCTGAAGGTATGGTCAAGACAGGCCTGATTGCACCCGATGCAAGTGTTGATTTCATCAGCACGGTCTTCAGCCGCCTTGTTCACCAGGTCCGCATCGGCCAGGAACGGTCGCGCCATGGACACCATGTCGGCCTCCCCGTCGGCCAGAATACGCTCGGCCACATCCGGCATATTGATCCGGTTAGTGGTGACCAGGGGAATGCTTACCTCGCCTTTCAGGCTTGCCGTTACCCGGGTAAAGGCACCGCGCGGTACCGACGTGGCAATGGTGGGAACCCGCGCCTCGTGCCAGCCAATACCGGTATTGATGATCGTGGCGCCCGCCGCCTCGACGGCCTTGGCCAATTGGACAACCTCCTCGTGGGTGCTGCCGTTCTCAATCAGGTCAAGCATTGACAGCCGGTAGATGATAATGAAGTTGGCACCTACCCGCTCCCGCACACGACGCACGATATCAACAGGCAGCCGGATGCGGTTCTCGTAGCTGCCACCCCAGCCGTCCGTCCGGTGGTTGGTGTGGGCCACGATAAACTGGTTGATGAAATAACCCTCGGAGCCCATGATCTCAACGCCGTCATAGCCTGCGCGCTGGGCAAGCGCACTGCAGTCCACATAGGCCTGAATCTGCTTTTCGATTCCGGCCTCATCGAGCTCATTCGGCGTGAACGGATTGATCGGCGCCTGGATCGCGGAAGGTGCAACCAGACCGGGCTGGTAAGCATAGCGACCGGCGTGAAGGATCTGCATGCAGATTTTTCCATCCGCCCGATGGACCGCCTCAGTAATAACCCGGTGCTGGTCCGATTCCACCTCGGAGTCCATTTTCGCCGCGTGCTGGAAAACGGCGCCTTCCGGATTTGGCGCAATACCCCCGGTCACAATCAGCCCGGCTCCGCCACGTGCACGCTCGGCGTAAAATTCCGCCAAGCGGTTGAATCCATCTTTGGCTTCTTCCAGACCGGTGTGCATGGAGCCCATCAGGGTCCGGTTGCGCAGGCGCGTGAAACCCAGGTCCAGCGGCTCAAGCAAGTTCGGGTACCGGCTGGTGCCGGGCGTTGCGGCTTTGTCTGTCATCTCGGAAGCTCCTCGTCGTCGATTCGGTGCGAAAGGTGATCTGTCACGTCCCGCCTGTCAGCAGACCGATGGCCAGGCGACG
>JAWVWU010000161.1:0-5596 GCA_033723595.1 Marinobacter sp.
CGATCGGTGTTGCCATGCCGGCGTTGACTACCTTTTGATGACCTCTCACGAAGGCCATATTCCGCTTACCCGGTGTCGCCGTATCGGCGGTTTTCCGCCTGTTTCGTGACACTTTCCCCCTCCAGGCCGCTGTTTACGGGCATTTCGGTCTTGGCACACTAGCTGCAAAACCCTCATTGCATCACCGGTCAGTTGAACCGGTGCACGTCCAAAAACAATGAGGTATCAACCATGCGAAAGCTGTTTCTTGCACTGGGGGCATTGGCGCTCTGCAGTCTGTCGACCGCGCAGGCCCAGACGAATCTCTCCATCGCGACCGGTGGAACCGGTGGCACCTACTACCCGCTCGGAGGCGGGCTCGCCCAACTCATCACCGACAATATCGACGGCTACCGTGCTGTTGCCGAGGTGACCGGCGCATCGGTGGAGAACATGGGGCTGATTCAACGCCGTGACTCGGATCTCGCCATTGCCCTGGCCGATACGGTGTACCAGGCCTATCACGGGGGTAAGCGGTTCAACGGCAAGAAGATTGATGTGCTGGCACTGGGCTCGCTGTATCCGAATGCGATCCAGATCGTCACCCTGGCGGATTCCGGAATCACCAAGTTGTCGGATCTCAAAGGCAAGCGTGTCTCTGTCGGGGCACCGGGCAGTGGCACCGAGGTCAACGCCAAGGCGCTGCTGGAAGCCAATGGTATGAGCTTTGACGATTTTGAGGTACAGCGGTTGAACTTCAATGAAACCTCCAATGCGTTGCGCGATGGGGACATTGACGTCGGTTTCTGGAGTGTCGGGCCGCCGACCAGTTCGATCCTGAGTCTGGCCAATACCCGTGATATCGCTCTGATTTCACTGACTGACAAGGAAATTGCCAACGCCCGGAAAGTCGTGCCGGTGTTCGCGCCCTATCAGTTACGCGCCGGCGTTTACGACGGTGTTGATACCCCCACATCCACCATCGGCGTCCCCAATGTGCTGACGGTCAACAAAGCCATGTCGGATGATCTGGCCTACAAGATCACCAAGCTGTTGTTCGAGAAAGTGGACAAGCTCCGTGCGATTCACCCGGCTGCCTACGACACCACCGTCAAGTTCAGTCTCGACTCCACGCCGATTCCCCTGCATCCCGGAGCGCTCCGGTATTACGAGGAAATCGGCGCGACCATTCCCGACAAGCTGCGCCAGTAAACCGGTCGGTATCGTCGAATGAAACGCTCTCTTTTTAACCTGATCTGCAGTCTGGTCTGCCTGCTGTCGTGGACGTGCGCGTCCATGGCAGCGGGCCAGGCGCCGGCATCGGACTGGCAGTTGACCGTAACCGGACCGGATCAGACACGGCTGGCCCGGATCGCGCTGCCGGCCACCGGTCGCTGGTGCCTGATCTGGAATCATTCGGTACAGGGTTTCGAGGTGACTGACTGCTTCAGGGTCGTCGACGGGCAGCTTGAGCTCGACAGCACCCACACCCCCGATTTTGCGGCCGGACTGGGCTATATCCGCGGGCGCGGGGTCCTCGAGTCCGACACCCATCACGGCTACCGGATTGTCGATATGGACGTTCCGATTCCCGACAACACACTTCGGCTGCGCGTCGGATCAGCAGCGGTCAATCACCGGATCCGGGCCGGCTCACAAACGGTGAGCCTGAGCCGTCTGGCTGCTCACAAGCTGGTCGCGATTCAACTGACACACCCGGCCCATGAAGGACGTAACACGCAATGAGTCAACAAACCGCCATCCCTTTCAAAACTCGCGGTGACTGGCAGCCGACCGCCCTGCACGGGCCCTGGCCTTTGCTGGTGCTTATCGCGGTGGTGGGTATCAGCCTCTCACTGTTCCAGTTATTCAGCGCCGGTATCCAGCCTCTGGGCTTCTTCTACCAACGGGGTATTCATCTGGCCCTGGTGATGATGCTGTGCTTTCTGCTGTTCGGGCCGCGCCCCGGTAAGCCACGGGGTAAAGTGCTGGCGACCGTCGATGCGCTTCTGTTCATCGCGTCAGCGGCTTCCGGCTTCTACCTCCTCTACTTTCTGGACGATATCATCGGGCGCGCCGGTTTCTGGACCCAGACCGACATCGTCATGGCCTGGGTCTGCACCCTGACCCTGATGGAAGCGAGTCGGCGAGCGGTGGGCGCGGGTCTGACGGTGGTCGCGATCGTTGCGATCATCTATGCCATGGCGGGCTCGCGCGGTCCGCTGTCAGAGCTGGGCACCTGGTTGCCGGGTATCCTCAATCACCGGGGCTATTCGCTGGATCGCATCGGGGCGCAGTTTTACCTGGGGCAGGAGGGCATTTTTGGTCTGCCGCTGGGCGTTGCCGCCACGTTCGTCTTCATCTTCGTACTGTTCGGCGCCATGCTGGAGGTCACCGGCGCCGGTCGCTTCTTCATCGATCTTGCGTTTGCAGCGACCGGTCGCCAACGCGGCGGACCCGCAAAGGCGGCGGTGCTTGCATCGGCGTCCATGGGCTCGATCTCCGGCAGTTCGATCGCCAACGTGGTCACCACGGGTGCGTTCACCATCCCGCTGATGAAAAAACTCGGTTTCCGGCCGGCCCAGGCTGGTGGGATCGAGGCCGCGGCCAGCAACGGTGGTCAGATCATGCCGCCGCTGATGGGCGCGGGAGCCTTTCTGATTGCCGAGTACACCCGGGTTCCCTACCTGGATATCGTCAAGATCAGTATCTTTCCGGCGCTGCTCTACTTCTGCACGGTGTACCTGCTGGTGCACATCACCGCCGTCAAACAGGGCATGAAGGGCCTGCCGGCCAGTGAGCTGCCGAAAGTCCGGGATGTCATGGCCTCGGGCTGGTACTTCCTGCTTCCGATCGTGTTGCTGGTCTATCTGTTGGTTCTGGGCGTGTCCCCCATGCGGGTCGGCTTTTTTGCGGTGATCGGTATTGTCGGAATCGCAGGGCTTAATGGGTTGTTCATGGCGTACCGCCGAGGCAAGGCCAACGATGACCTGTCAGCAGAGCTCACCACCGCGCTACGAACCGGCGCGATCAGGCTCCTGCAGGGGTTGGAGCTGGGCGCCCGCAATGCGGTGGCGGTCAGCATCGCCTGTGCGATTGCCGGCATTGTGGTCGCGGTTGTCGGTCTGACCGGGCTGGGCCTGAAGTTCTCGTCCATGATGATCGCCTTTGCCGACGGCAACATCCTGCTGGCGCTGTTGATGGTGATTGTTGCCAGTCTGATTCTTGGCCTGGGCCTGCCGGTGACCGCCAGCTACATCGTTCTGGTGGTGCTGGTCGGCCCGGCGCTCACCAACGAGTTCGGCATCCCGCTGTTGGTCGCACATCTGGTGGTGTTCTGGTACTCCCAGGATTCGAATGTCACGCCCCCGGTGGCGCTGGCCGCCTACGCCGCTGCCGCAATTGCCGGTAGCAACACCATGGAGACCAGTATTCAGGCCTGGAAATACGCCAAAGGCCTGTACCTCATCCCGATGTTCATGGTGTTCAACCCGGTGATTATCGAGGGCGGCCCCTTGCCCGTTGTGTTGTGGAACGGGTTCCTTGCCATCCTCGCGCTCGGTGCCTTTGCGGGCGCCCTGGAAGGGTTCCTGTTCGCGCCGATGAAAGCCTGGATGCGGCTTGCTCTGAGCGGCGCGGTCATTGCCGTTTTCTATCCCGGGCTCGCGCTGGAAGTTACCGGCGTGCTGGTGATCCTGGTTCTTTTTTTCCTCAACTATCTGCAATACCGGCGCGTCAACGAAGGGCCTGCGCCGGTCGTGCGCGCCTCACGATAGCGGATCGCGCTATCGGAGGTGTCAGCCGCGGCCACCCGGGGGGGCGGCAGGGGCCTGGCGCGAGCGTGAACGCGGCGCCGGGAAAACGCAACAGCCAGAGGAGGAGTGCCCAGGCGAGCGAGAGTGAGTTGCATGAACACACGACAAGTCGAATTTTTTAACGTGCTGGATCAAACGAAAAGGTTGTCAACATGAAAAAACAAGAACGGTTCACCTTGTTAAACGGGAACAATGTGATGAAGAAACAGAAAAGGCTGGCCTTGCGGATGGCCATCGTTGCCTGCGGTTTATACGCGGCCGGCGCCGCCGCGCAGCAGGCTTCGGTGTCGAACGTATCCGCCGATGTCTATGGCCAGTTGAACTACGGCATCCTGTCGGGCGACACCGGTGAGGGCAGCGACTATTTCATCGTCGATAACGACAACAGTGCCAGCCGCATCGGAGCAAAACTCAAAGGCAATCTGGATGGCACCGGTCTGGTGGTCGGCGGTCATGTCGAGCTGGAGTACCAGCAGAACCCGTCCAACAGCGTCACTCTGGACCAGCGCTCGATCAGCGGTGAATTCAATGAGCGCCAGCTGAATGTGTTTGTCGCTGGCGGGTTTGGCAAGGTCTCGCTGGGCCAGGGCGACGGCGCGGCCAATGGCAATATCGAACGGGACCTGTCTGGCACCCTGGTGGTGTCCTGGACAAATCCGGCGCTGATCGGTGGCGGGCTGAATTTTGTCGACGATGCGAGCAGTACCCGGGTGAAGCTGATTTCGGCAATGAGCGATCAGGATTTCGAGAGTCGTTACAGCCGGCTTCGTTACGATCTGCCCGCGCTGGGCGGCTTCAAGGCTACCGTCAGCCAGGGCATCAAGGGTAACGACAACGTCACCGAAGTTGGCCTGCGCTACTCCGGCAATCTGGGCGGCAAGGTGTCCGGCGCGCTCGGCTATTCGGTCAAGGGCGCCGGCGGCGTCACCGGTGACGTGGTAACGGTCGGTGGCTCACTGTCATGGCTTCATGCCAGCGGTTTCAATGTCACCGGTGCCTACTCCACCAGCAGTGATGACAATCCGGCCAATCCGGACTCTGATTTCTACCTCGCCAAGCTGGGCTACAAAGTCGGCAAACACGCCTTTGATGTTCACTTCATGGAAGCGGATGACCGCGTGCAATCCGGTGATTCAGCCACGTCAGTGGGCGTCGGTTATGTGTTCAAGCCCATCAAATGGGCCGATCTCTACGCCGGGTACAACACCCATGCGCTGGATCGCAGTGGCGCTGATTTTCAGAACGTGGACACCGTGCTGGTGGGCGGGCGTCTGAAATTCTGACCTGCGTTTGAATGACTGTCTGGCAGTCCGGGGGCCAGTCATGGCCCCTGGCAGGCAGTCCTCCCCACCCGGCGTTCAGGCCGTTCGAGCACGGGATGAATGTGCCAGCGACCGGCCGGATGCAGTTGGAGTCAGAGTCTCATGGCCAGACAGAACCGTCGTTTGTTTGCCTCGGTTGGCGTCAGTAAAAAACTTTTCCTTGGGTTCGCGCTGGTGTTGCTGCTTACGGTCTGTGTCGCGCTGGCCGGTTTCCTCGCCATCCGATCCATACTCGAACGCGAGGCCGTGATGAGCCAGATCAGCGCGATCAACGCGACATTCAGCAACGCCCGCAAGCAGGAAAAGACCTTTGCCCTGACGGAGGGCGATGACGCCAGGCTCGCCCTGGAAACCGACCTTACCCGCATCAAGCGTTTGCTCGGACAGGCGACTGAGCAGTCAGACAGTGATCTGGATCAGCAGCAGTTCAAACGCATGTCGGCCCAGTCAGAGGTCTATCGCTCGGCGTTCGAGGCATAC
>JAWVWU010000162.1:0-5560 GCA_033723595.1 Marinobacter sp.
AGCGGGTAGCGGGCTCGTCCATTCTGATTCCCGGAGCATGCGCCAGACGTGTTCCGGCGCGGCTTTGGCACGATGCATCGAAAATCCAGTGCCGAGCGTATAATGGTGTGCTAGATCGGGCGAGCCACTCGTCCCTCTCGCGTCTTTCGCCCGCCGGTCTGCGTCAATAAGGCGGGCGGCGACCACTTTGCCACGTTTCGCTTGTTGAATGGAGCACTCTCATGAAAAAGACAATAACCACTTCCCTGATCGCTCTCAGCCTGGGGCTGGCCAGTGCCTCTGCCATGGCTGCCGATCCCATGGTCGATGTGATGAACCAGTCCGCCAGCGCCCAAGGCGTTGTTACCGTGCCCGCCGTTAATATGGGCGAGGACGGCTTTCTGGTGATTCACGAAAGCAATGCCATGGGCAAGCCGGTCGCACCTGGCTCGGTTGGCTTCGTTCGCCTCAAGGCCGGCGAGCACAAAAACGTCTCCGTCATCCTGCACCGTCCGGTCATGCCCGGCGAAAAACTGTTCGCCATGCTTCACCACGATACCGGCAAGATGGGCGTTTATGAGTTTGGCCCGGGTTCAACCGACGTTGACAAGCCAGTCACTGCCAACGGCAAGGTCGTCATCAAGCCGTTCATGATCAAAGGCGGCATGTAAGTCCTGCCCGGCTGCCGGCAGGCGAACGTACCTGCCGGCAGTCAATCAGCCGGTCCTCCGGCACTCTCCACGCTGGCCTTCCCCTCCCGCTCTGTGTAACGCTGTAGGCACAGTGAGTTATCCCCGCTGACTGTCCATGTGCCCTGACCGCAACGGAGAGCGCCCGCAGCCATGTCCGGCTCCAGTAAAAAAGTGATCTACGCCGCCCTCGCCGGCAACTTCCTGATTGCTGTGACCAAATTCTTCGCGGCGATGTTTACCGGCAGCTCCGCCATGTTCTCTGAAGGCATCCACTCGCTGGTGGATACCGGCAACCAGGGCTTGCTGCTGTACGGGATGCGCCAGAGCAAACGGCCCGCGTCGCCACGGTTTCCGTTCGGCCACGGCAAGGAAGTGTATTTCTGGAGTTTTGTGGTCGCGATCCTGATTTTTGCCGTGGGGTCCGGCGTGTCCATTGTTCAGGGCGTTCAGCATCTGATCGACCCGCAGCCGATCGAAAATCCCATGGTCAACTACATCGTTCTGGGTCTGGCCATGGTGTTTGAAGGCTCGTCCTGGCTGTTTGCCCTGACCGAGTTTTCCCGCGCCAAGGGCAAATGGGGGTATGTGGAAGCCATCCAGCGCGGCAAGGACCCGACGCTGTTCATGGTGGTGTTCGAGGATTCCGCCGCGATGATCGGCCTGGTCGTCGCACTGTTGGGGGTCTTCCTGGCCGAGCATACCGGCCTGCTATGGCTGGACGGTGCGGCCTCGGTGCTGATCGGCGTTATCCTGGGTGGCACGGCTGTCTGGCTGGCCTGGGAAACCAAGGGACTGCTGATCGGTGAAGCGGCAAACACGCCGGTCGTCAACGGCATCCGGCAACTGGCGCACGACACGCCGGAGATTGACGAGGTCAATGAAGTGCTCACCATGCACATGGGTCCCGACTACGTGCTGGTCACGATCAGTGTCGCGTTTTCACCGCACATCGAGGCCGTGGATCTGGAGCGCATCATTGCGGATCTGGATGCCCGCATCAAGGACCGCTATCCCCAGGCCCGCAAGATTTTCGTGGAAGCCGAATCCATCCGGGTGCCCCGGCAGCAAGCGTCCTGAGCAGTGGCCCGGCGGTCAGGGAATCAGGCCCTGGCTGCGCAGATAATCGTCGTAACTGCCGCTGAAATCCGTGACCCCATCGGCACTGAGTTCGACGATACGGGTGGCCAGGGACGACACGAACTCGCGGTCATGGCTGACGAAGATCAGCGTGCCCGGGTAGTTGTCCAGCGCCAGGTTGAGGGACTCGATGGACTCCATGTCGAGGTGGTTGGTGGGCTCGTCCATCAGCATGACGTTCGGCTTTTGCAGGATCAGCTTGCCGAACAGCATCCGGCCCTGCTCACCGCCGGAAATCACTTTCACCGACTTGCCAATATCATCCCCGGAAAACAGCATCCGGCCAAGCGTGCCGCGGATCAGTTGCTCCCCGCCCTGGGTCCACTGCGCCATCCAGTCCGAGAGATTGACGTCATCGGCGAAGTCGGCCGTGTGATCCTGGGCGAAGTAGCCCACGTCGGCGCTGTCGGTCCATTTTACTTCACCCTGCTCCGGGGTGAGTTTGCCGGCCATGCACTGCAGCAGGGTGGTCTTGCCGATACCGTTGGGACCAATGATCGCGACCCGCTCCCCGGCTTCGATCTGAAGGTTCAGGTTCGAGAACAACGGCGCGCCGTCGAAGCCCTTGGTCATGTTCTTCAGGGTGACGGCCTGGCGGTGCAGTTTCTTGCCCTGTTCGAAACGAATGAACGGATTCACCCGGCTGGACGGCTTGACCTCTTCCAGTTGGATTTTGTCGATCTGCCGGGCGCGGGACGTCGCCTGCTTGGCCTTGGACGCGTTCGCGGAGAAGCGACTGACGAACTGCTGCAACTCGGCAATCTGGGCTTTCTTCTTGGCGTTGTCCGACAGCATGCGCTCACGGGCCTGAGTCGCTGCCGTCATGTACTCATCGTAGTTGCCCGGAAACAGTCGCAACTCGCCGTAATCCAGGTCGGCCATGTGGGTACAGACGCTGTTGAGGAAATGCCGGTCGTGCGAAATGATGATCATGGTGCTGTCGCGAGCCACCAGCACCGACTCCAGCCAGCGGATGGTATTGATATCCAGGTGGTTGGTGGGCTCATCCAGCAACAGCACATCGGGATCCGAAAACAGCGCCTGAGCCAGCAATACCCGCAGCTTCCAGCCCGGTGCCAACGCGCTCATGGGACCGTAGTGCTGCTCCAGCGGTATATCCAGGCCCAGCAGGAGCTCACCCGCGCGCGAATCGGCGGTGTAGCCGTCCATCTCGGCAAACTGGACTTCCAGGTCCGCCACGGCCATGCCGTCTTCCTCGCTCATTTCAGCAAGTGCATAGATCCGGTCGCGCTCGGCTTTCACCCGTGACAGCTCTTCATGACCCATGATCACGGTGTCGATCACCGAGCAGTCTTCGTAGGCAAACTGATCCTGACGCAGCTTGCCCAGACGTGTGTTGGGTTCCAGCATCACCTGACCGGCAGACGGCTCCAGGTCGCCGCCAAGGATTTTCATCAGCGTCGACTTGCCACAGCCGTTGGCACCGATCAGACCGTAGCGGTTGCCGTTGCCGAACTTGGCAGACACGTTTTCAAACAGGGGCTTGGCCCCGAACTGCATGGTGATGTTGGCCGTCGAAATCAAAAGAAGTAACCCGTTCACAGTGAGGCGCGGCCAGAGGCCCACGCGGAAAAGCCGCGATTGTACAGGTTTTGTCCGATCATGGGGCGATGTCGCCGAGGCCGGGACATACGAAAATACCGGCCCCCGTGCTGGCAGTGTCGAGACATTACGCAACGGTAAAGACTCTGATCAGGGCGTCCCGCGACGCAGTCCGAGCGTCCCCCCTCACCGTGCCCACCGAACTTTCCCGCGGACAGTCGGTCACACCGGTCTTGCAACCGTGTTCTCATTGAATGATGGTAAGCGGTGGTAGTCGGAAAACGCCGGTCAATCGCTCGATGAAAAGGAGGTCGCTCCATGAGTGTGCTATTGCTCGTTCTGTGTGCCCTGGTTCTGCTCTATTTTGGTATCGGCGGTACCGCTGCTGCCGCGTCCCTGATCATTGCCACCCTGGTGGGCGCCTGGCTTGACTGCTGGTCAGCCCTGAGCCTGATCGCCGGCGGCCTGCTGTTGGCGCTTGCCCTGATTCTGCTGCGCCCCGGCGGGCTTCGTCGCGAATGGCTCAGTCAGCCACTGCTGGGCTGGGTGCGCGGCCGTTTGCCCAAGCTGTCGGATACCGAATCCGAGGCGCTCAAATCCGGCAGTGTGGACTGGGACGGTGAGCTGTTCTCAGGCCGGCCAGACTGGCACCAGTTACTCAGCGCGGCCCCGGCTCGCCTCACCGAGGAAGAGCAGGCGTTTATTGACGGCCCGGTGGAAGAGCTCTGTGGCATGCTCGACGACTGGGCCATCACCAATGAGCTCTACGACCTGCCGGAACCGGTCTGGACATTCATCCGGACACAGGGATTCTTTGGCCTGGTGATTCCCAAGGCCAACGGTGGCAAGGGCTTCTCGGCTACCGCCCATTCCGAGATCGTGATGAAAATCTCCACCCGCAGCGTCTCCGCCGCCGTAACGGTGATGGTGCCCAACTCCCTGGGCCCGGGCGAGCTGCTGATGGAATACGGCACCGACGACCAGAAACAGTATTATCTGCCCCGTCTGAGCAGCGGCGAGGAAATTCCCTGTTTTGCCCTGACCTCGCCGGTCGCCGGCTCCGACGCTGGCGCCATCCCGGACAAGGGCATCGTGTGCAAGGGAACCTGGCAAGGCCAGGAAGTGCTGGGGCTGAAAGTCACCTGGAACAAGCGCTACATTACGCTGGCACCGGTGGCGACACTGGTGGGCCTGGCGATCAAGGTGTTTGATCCGGACGGCTTGCTCGGCGATCAGGAAGACATTGGCGTCACCTGCGTGCTGGTGCCGCGGGACACCGAAGGCCTCCACGCCGGTGCCCGGCACCTGCCCATGAACACGGTGTTCATGAACGGACCGACCTGGGGCGACGAGGTGTTCATTCCCATGACTCAGGTGATTGGCGGCCAGCCCATGCTGGGTAAAGGCTGGACCATGCTGCTGGAATGCCTGTCGATTGGTCGGTCGATATCCCTGCCTGCCCTGGGTACCGGCGCCGGCAAGCTGGCCTGTCTGACGACCGGGTCCTATGCCGCGGTACGTGAACAGTTCGGGCGCTCCATCAGCCAGTTTGAAGGGGTGCAGGAAGCCCTTGAGCCGATCGCTGGTTATACCTACATGATGGACGCCGCCCGCAAACTGACGTCCGGTATGCTGGACCGGGGTATCCGGCCCTCCGTGCCATCGGCGGTGCTCAAATACCGCAATACCGACCTGATGCGCATCGTCATCAACCACGCCATGGACGTGGTGGCCGGGCGTGGCGTCATTACCGGGCCGCGCAACTTCATGGCCCGCGCTTACCAGGCCATTCCCATTGGCATCACGGTGGAAGGCGCGAACATACTGACCCGTAGCCTGATGATCTTCGGCCAGGGGGCCATACGCTGTCATCCCTTTATCGTGGATGAAATCGACGCGGCCGGACTCGAGGACCAGGCCAAAGCGGTCGACAAGTTCGACGGGGTCTTTTACCGACACATCGCGCACACCAGTCGCAACGCCCTCAAAGCACTGGTGCTGGGACTCAGTCATGGCTGGCTGGAGCCCGCCCCGGAGCGCGGCGGCATCAAGCGCTACTACCAGCACCTGGCCCGGTTTTCGGCGGCGTTTTCGCTGATGACCGACATTTCCCTGCTGACCATCGGCGGTGGCCTCAAGGCCCGCCAGCGACTGTCCGGCCGAATGGCAGATTGCCTGGTCCATCTTTA
>JAWVWU010000163.1:0-5544 GCA_033723595.1 Marinobacter sp.
ACCCGAAGGCGGCTTCATTCCCTACGAGGTGGAGAAACTGGCCGAGGCCGGCGCGGAGCCCGTCCATCTGGGCGAGCGAATCCTGCGAGTGGAAACCGCCGTGCCGGTGCTGGTCAGCCGCCTGTTCGACGCCTGTTGTTTCTAGTCGGCCTGGTTGTTCGCCGGCCTACTCCGCGTCTGCGCGGTCACCGGGCCAGATCCGGCGGCCGGCACTGACCACGCCCAGTACCACAGCCCCGAAAATGATCCCCAGCAAGCCGTCCACCAGCACCGGCGTCAGCAGGCTGAGCGTCCCGCCCAAGCTGGGCAGGTCCGCGAGGCCCTGGGCAAAGTGATGGATGGCGTCGTAAAGCGGCGGAATGCCGTGAACAATGATCCCGCCGCCCACCACAAACATGGCGACTGTGCCGAGCACTGACAGGGTCTTCATCAGATAGGGTGCCACCGTCAGGATGCCCCGGCCGACGGCCCGCACAACGCGGCGCGATCGTTGCTCTCCGGTCCGGCGACTCAGGTAGAGACCCGCATCGTCCAGCTTGACGATGCCGGCGACCAGGCCGTACACACCGATGGTCAGCAACACGGCCACCAGGCTTAAAACGATGCACTGCATCCACAGGGTCTGTTCGCTGACCGTACCGAGTGTAATGGTGATGATTTCAGCCGACAGGATGAAGTCCGTGCGAATCGCGCCGCGAATCTTGCCCTGCTCCAGCGCCAAGAGATCAGCGTCCGACGCTTCAAAGGCCGCGGTCAGGGCCGCCTTGTCGGCTTCCTCCTCCGGGCTGGCATGGCCGACGCTGTGTACCAGCTTTTCAAAGCCCTCGAAGCAGAGAAACGCCCCGCCCAACATGAGCAGCGGCACGACCAGCCAGGGCACGAAAAAGCTGATGGCGAGTGCCGCCGGCACCAGGATAGCTTTATTGCGCAGGGAGCCCTTGGCCACCGCCCACACCACCGGCAGCTCCCGGGACGGATCCACTCCGGTCACCTGCTGGGCATTCAGCGCCAGGTCATCGCCCAGCACACCGGCGGTTTTCTGGGTCGCGACCTTGGTCATCAGGGAGACATCGTCCAGCAACGTGGTGATGTCATCGATCAGTGCAAGCAGGCTGCCGGCGGCCATCAGTTCAACCCCATGGCCTGAGCCGCCAACCGGTTTTTCAGCAATGGCGCCCGGTCCAGCCAGCGCAGACCCGTGTTGCGCAGCCAGCGTAGCGGCAACTCCTCGCGGCCAAACAGCTGCTTGAACCCGTCCATGGCCGCCATCATCGCCAGGTTTTCGCCCTTGCGCCGGCGCTGATAACGGGCCAACAACACCGGGTCTCCCGGATCGACTCCGCGGCGATGGGCACGATCCAGCTCGTCCAGCAGCGCCCGCACGTCGCCGTATCCCAGGTTGGCGCCCTGCCCGGCCAATGGATGAATACTGTGGGCGGCATCGCCCACCAATGCGAACCCGGCCCTGACATATTGTTTGGCATGACGCTGACGCAGCGGGAAGGCCTGCCGGGCCGACACCGAGATCACCGGCCCCAGCTGCTGTTCTATCGCCTGCTCAAGCTCGTGGGCGAAAGCGGCGTCATCCAGGGCCATGAGCCGGTCGGCTTCCCGGGCGTCCTGGGACCACACCACCGAGCAGACATGGTCGCCACGGTCGCCGGCATACAACGGCAGAAACGCCAGCGGGCCGGTGGTTGAAAAACGCTGCCAGGCCGTTGCCTGATGGGGCTGGCGAGTCTGCACCGAGCACACGATGGCCTGTTGCCGATAGTCCCATTCGCGGGTCGGCAGGCCAACCCATTGCCTCAGCCGGGACTGAGGCCCGTCCGCGGCCACAACCAAGGACGCCGAGAGGCGTCGATCAGCGCCGACCACCACGCCCTGCTCGCCCGATGACTCCCACCAACCGGTCAGCGGCGTCCCGGCAATGAGGCTCACGCCGGCCTCCACAGCCGCGTGATAGAGCGCACTGACCAGCAGCCGGTTCTCGATAATGGTCCCAAGCGCGGGCACCTGAAGGTCAGCGGCGCCAAACTCGATACGGCCGGTTCCATCACCATCCCAGACCACCATGCGGGTGTAAGGGCACAATCGGGCGGGGTCCAGACGCTGCCAGACGCCCAGGGACGCCAGCAGTCGCTGACTGGCCAACGAGATCGCACTGACGCGGGACTCATAGTCCGCCACACCGGACGGCATCGGTGGCGTGTCCGCCATCCGGGCTTCGGACGCGGCCTCGGCCAGCGCTACGTGCCAGCCCTGCTGCGCCAACCCCACCGCCAGCGCGGTCCCGGTCAGGCCGCCACCGGCGACGATCACATCAAACCGGTCTGGCGTCATAGAAGCTCCTGCCCGTCGCTGTCCGCAATCCGCGCGCGGGGTCGACCCAGTCCCATGGCCTGACGGGCGAACCAGCGGCGGGCGCCGGGCAGCACATCAAGGCCGACCAGACCCAGGTCCCGGGCCGCTGTAACCCAGGGGGATCGTGCCCCGAACAACCGGATCAGGGAATCCGAGAACTGGACCGTCTGATGCCAGTCTGCCCGATGGCTGCGCTGATAGGCCTGCAACACCGACAGATCACCCAGCGACCTGCCCCCGGCCACCGCCGACTGGAACTGTTCGACCAGGGCCATCAGGCCCCGCAGCGCCAGATTAAAGCCCTGGCCGGCAACCGGATGCAGCGTGTGGGCGGCGTTGCCAACAAGGGCAACCCCGGCGCGAACCGACTCATCGACGGTGGTCAGCGTCAACGGGTAGTGCTGACATTCGCCGATCTGGGTGATCCGACCCAGGCGCCACCCGAAGCGCTGCTGAAGTTGCCGGCACCGTTCGTCAGCCGGCGCGGCAAGTATACGATCCAGCGCCTCGTCAGACAGCGTCCAGACCAGTGAAGACTCGTGCCCGGCGCGACCGGGACCACCGGAGGGCAGCAACGCCATGGGGCCTGCGTCGGTGAATCGCTCATAGGCGGTAAAGTCGTGTGACCGGGCAGTGGAGACATTGGCGATGAGCGCGTGCTGGTCGTAATTGGTCTGGCGGACCTGGAAACCCAGGGTCTCCCGCAGTCCGGACCGGCCACCGTCGGCCACCACCAGACACTGGGCCGTGAGTCGGTCCTCCTGACCGTCGTCCTGGCCCAGCACAACCTCAACACCGCCGGGTGACGGTGTGCATGCCGTAACCGTCGCCGGCGCTCGCCACTGAATGCCCGGCAGCGCCTGCAGCTCCCCCATCAGAGTCAGGCCCATCCAGCGATTGTCCACCACGTAGCCGAGCGCGTCCTGCCCATGCTCGTCCGCCGCCAGGCGGGTCGCCCCGAAGTGGCCACGGTCCGAGACATGGATATGACGGATGGGCGTGGCCTGGGGAGCAAGCCGTGACCACAGCCCGAGACGCTCGTAGATCAGCCGTGAGCCCCAGGCCAGCGCCGTAGATCGGGCATCGTAGCTGGGCTGATAATCCGCCGGTAACGCCGTTTCGGCGAGCGGGAATGTCTCAATCACGGTGACCCTGAGAGACGGCAACGTGCGTCCCAGCGCCAGCGCCAGAGTGGCACCAGCCAGCCCGCCTCCGGCAATGACCACATCGGTGTCGTACGTGCTCATGGTCAATCCGCCATCAGCGCTTCAATGTCTTCAATGCGCTTGGGCACCGCTTCGCTGAGCACGCGGCATCCCTCCCGGGTCACCACCACATCGTCCTCGATACGAATGCCGATGCCCCGCCACTGGGGGTCCACCGTATCGTTGTCAGGCGCTATATACAGGCCCGGCTCCACGGTCAGGGCCATGCCCGGCTCCAGCACACGCCAGGCGTCACCGACCTTGTAATCGCCAACGTCGTGCACGTCCATGCCCAGCCAGTGGCCGGTCCGATGCATGAAAAACGGCCGGTAGGCTTCGCCGGCCAGGGCGTCGTCCAGGCTCATCTTGAGCAAGCCAAGATCAATCAGTCCCTGGGTCAGTACCTTGAGGGCTGCCTCGTGTGGGTGATTCCAGTGATTGCCCGGGCGCACGGCATCGATCGCTGCGTACTGGGCGGCCAGCACAACCTCGTAAAGCGCCCGCTGAGGATCACTGAACCGGCCACTGACCGGGAAGGTTCGGGTGATGTCAGAGGCATAGCACTCCAGCTCACAGCCGGCATCGATCAGCACCAGGTCGCCGTCCTTCAGCGGGGCGCTGTTCTCGATGTAGTGCAGGATGCAGCCATTGGCGCCGGCGCCGACAATGGAGGGATAGGCGGTTGAACGGGCGCCGTGGGCCATGAAGGTGTGGATCAGCTCGGCCTCGAGCTGATACTCATAGCCCCCCTGGCGAGCCCGCTTCATCGCCCGGCAGTGGGCTTCGGCACTGATTTCCCCGGCCCGGGCCATCACCTTGATTTCGTTCGCGCTCTTGTACAGACGCATGTCGTGCAGGAAATGCTCGAGGGCGACGAATTCACCCGGTGGCTGGGCGCCGGTCCGGACCTTGCTGCGGATGACCTGCACCCACTCCATGATCTGGGAGTCGAATTGCGCATCCTTGCCCAGCGGGTAGTAGAGCCGGCTGCGACCTTCGATCATGCCGGGCAGGATGTCATCGATATCGGCAATCGGAAACGCATCGTCCAGACCGAAGCGTTCGATCGCGCCTTCCTGACCCACCAGAAAGCCATCCCAGAGCTCTTTTTCCGGATTACGCTCCCGGCAGAACAGCACGGACTCGCCGTGCTCTCGTCCCGGGATCAGCACCAGCACGGCTTCCGGCTCACCAAACCCGGTCAGATACTGAAAATCGCTGTCCTGGCGGAACGGGTGCAACACATCCCGGTTACGCACGCGCTCTGGCGCGGCCGGAATAATCGCGATGCTGTCAGCCGCCATCTGCGCCATCAGCTTGCGGCGACGGTCAGCGAATTCCTTGACGGGAATAATCGGGGTCATAGCGTCTCCCTGGACGACCGTGCTGGCCAGCCCGTAGTCAGTGCAATGTATTCGCGGACGGCGCGGGCGCCGGCGCGTTGAATTCGGTGAAAACTGCCAGCGCCCCCAGACGCACGTACTCGGCAATTTCAGTCAGTTGGTACTCGCCTTCCTCACTGTCCTCTTCCGTCTCGGCGACCTGGCTGATCGCCACCAGGTCTTCAATCAGCTCGCGGATCTCGTCCGGTGCCTGCCCGAGTGATTCACCACCCACCATGGCCAGGCCCTCGAGGAACCCGCGGACCCAGGCCGACAGTGCCTGCAATCGCTGATCCAGCGAATAGTCATCATCCGGCAGCAGTATCTGGAAACTCATGTCCGCCGCCGACAGCTCGGTCAGTTGGGTATCCCGTGCATGCATCATGAAGCTGACCAGGTCCGGCGATTCTTCGGCCGCGGTCAGCGGCAGTCCCATATGCTCGCACACCGTTGTCAGCCATGCCTGGCGATCCGGCCGGCGACCGGCGGCCAGGCGGCCACAAAGGCTGCCATGCAACTCAGACGGATGGCTGAAGGCCTTGTGCGCGGCGTAGACATTGGCCCATTGCTCAAACCGGCCCGCGGCCGTATCG
>JAWVWU010000164.1:0-5512 GCA_033723595.1 Marinobacter sp.
CAGGCGGTGTCAGTCTCCGATGACGAGGTCATTGTGGGCAAGAAGAAAGAAGAACCCGGGCTGAAATCCCTGAACATGGACGTCACGGTCAATGTGGGTAAGGACAAGGTGACGTTCAAAGGGTTCGGCGTGACCGGAAACCTCGACGGTTCGCTGCGAATCGGCAACAACATGGACACCCGCGGGGTACTGCAGCTGAAAGACGGCAGTTATTCGGCCTATGGTCAGGAGCTGACGCTGCGGCGCGCCCGGGTGGTTTTTGTGGGCCCGATATCGCAGCCCTATCTGGACATCGAGGCCATACGCAAGGTGGATTCGGTAACGGCCGGTATTCGTTTGAGCGGGCCCGTGTCCGAACCGCAGACCGAGGTTTTTTCCGAGCCGTCCATGCCCCAGAGCGAGGCGCTTTCCTATGTCATTCTGGGACGTCCCTTGCGCAGCAGTGGCGATCAGAATCAACTGGGCCAGGCCGCCCTGTCACTGGGATTGGCGCAAACAGGTGGGCTGACACGGGGCATCGGGAATGAACTGGGCATCAAAAATCTCACGCTGGAGGCCGAAGGCTCCGGCAAGGATGCCTCGGTGGTTGCCAGCGGGTACGTGTCAGAGGACCTGAGTATTCGCTACGGGGTGGGGGTGTTCGAGCCGATCACCACGGTGGCGCTTCGTTATGACCTGGGCAAATACTTTTACCTGGAGGCTGCCAGCAGCCTGGCGGCCTCGTTGGACCTGTTCTATACCCGGGATTTCTGATGGTTGTGCCCGATGAGGTGCGTCGGGCTGTCAGCTTCTTACGGTTCAGTTCAGTTCGAAGGTCGCACTGACGCTGGCACGGATTTCCTGTGGTCCTACCTCGGACACCGGTCCCTTCGTGCTCCTCGCCTCCGCCATCATCATCGGCACCGGGCGACGGCCACCGTTGATATTGAGGGTCTTGACGGCGCCGCAGGTCATATCCAACTGTTTTGCCACGAACCGGCACTGGCTCTTGGCATCGGTAATGGCCTGAGCCAGGGCTTGTTGCTGCAGTGCGTCCTCGCCGGAGTGGTAAAACTGTTGGCTGCCCAGGTGGAATTCGAGCCCGGCATCGCGAGCGGCCCTGATCAGCGGGTTCAGCAACGTCAAATCGTTGATGGTCAGGCTGACAGACTGGCTTGCGATCATGGTCTGCCGTGGCTCAGCAGACTGGTCACGGGCGGGCAGGGTGCGCGTGTACAGGCTCAGCGCGGCATCGCTGTAGTCATTCAGTCGTTTGCGGATCGGTGCAATGGCCTGTTCCCATCTGGCGATCCGGTCATCCACCTGAGCCGAGGCACTGTCAGCATCGGGTGCCTCAGCGGTGGCGGTGAACTGCAGGCGGGCGCTGTCTGGCGTATACTGAACGGACGCTTCGCCGGTCAGGCTTACTTCGCCAGCCTGCAGGCTGAACGGGGCCATCAAAAGGACCGCGCTTAACAGCACGGGAATCGGGCGAATCGGAAAACGGGGCATGATTGAGTCTCCATGTTATTGCACAAACAACAGATACGATTAACCGCCCGGGAGCGTGCGGTGTTACTGCAATTGACAGGGTCCGATCCCCGCCATGTGACAACCCGCGAGGAACTGAAAGCGTGGGTTGATCGCTATCTGAACAACCGGCCGGGGGACAGCGATACCGCCCGCCAACTCAAGGCTGTACTTCGCCGCTACCTGCCCGTCTGATGTCCCGTCTGGTCAATTCGCTGACCGGCTGCGCCAGCGAGTATCTCCCGATCGCCACTCAGTGTCCGGAACCCCGGCTTACCTGGCCGGATGAGAGCGTATCCCCAGACCCGATGCACGATACCTGCCGCTCCCGGGTTGCAGTCACGAAAGCGTCGAACAGTCTCCGGTGCAAAGGATGGTACAACAGATATTCCGGATGCCACTGCACGCCCATCAGCCAATGGCTGCCGGTGCTCTCGATCGCCTGCACAAACCGGTCGTTATCAATCGCAACGACACGTAGACCCTTGCCCAGTCGTTTGATCGCCTGGCTGTGTATGCGGTTGGCGCCGATGCGGGGGCGCTGCATAATCCGCCAGAGGTGGGTCTGCTTAACAACCTGTACGGTCTGCAACGGTAACAGCAGGGGGCGATGGCGGGTGTTGACCCTGATTGGTGTGACGTTCTGGCACAGAGAACCGCCCAGATAAACGTTGATCAGCTGCGCACCCCGGCAGATGCCGAGAACGGGCAGGTTGCGCTGTTCCGCCGCGGCTAGCAATGCCCAGTCGGTCTGGTCGCGGACAGGATCGTAGACCGCGCGGACCTCGGGCCGCTGGCCGTAGCGGGCTGGCTCGATATGGGTGCCGCCGGAGAAAACCAGTCCGTCCAGGTCGCTGATATCGGCGTTGCCGCCGGGGCGAAGATAGCGCGTTCGCGCGCCCTGCAGGCGAAGCCCCAGACGAATCAGGCGGTGGACCAGGCGCTGACGGCGAGGGCCGCTGACGCCAATCAGCGGGCCATGCGGCAATGGTGCGACCCGCTCAGACATAGCCCCGGTTTTCCAGCCAGTCCTGACAGCGTTCGCGCCAGCTGGTGGTCAGGTTGCTGAAGCTGAGAGTCCGGCTGTCGCGGAACAGCGTCGTAAGCTCCTTCAAATCGCTGGCGTGGTTGGCAATCTGTTCGACAATGGCCCAGTCATTCCAGACCGTCGAGAAGTGCCACTTGGGGTTGTCGATATCGCAGTCCGGCAGCCGATAGTGCAGGGTCGGCCGGGATTTGATACGCGGGTCCTGGACGTGCTTCCGAAGCAGGTCGTCGTTCATGAAAGAAAACAGCGGCAACAGGTCCAGGGCGCGATTCCGTGTCGGGTTGTCGGCCAGGTAATCCTCCATCAGCGTCGCTTCGTCCGGTGCGTACTCCGGCTCCAGCAGCCGGTCGATATAACGACTGTCCCAGGGCTCAATGTAATTGGTGAATTTGCGACTGATATCCAGTTGATGACGGGCTTTCAGCCAGTCGTACAGTGCCGCAAAGGCTCTGAAGTAATTCACCAGGGTGTCTGGCTTCAGGTCCGGAAGCTCCGGATTGAGCTGCAGGCCGAAGGCGAAATGGATGGATTCGCGACTGCCGAGTGCGCCCGCATCCCGAAGTTTGTTGCACAGTTCTTCCATGGTTTCGAGCTCGGAGAACGGCAGGGGCGGGCTGACGATTTCCAGTGGCACAATTTTCTCGGCCGCCGCATCAATGACGTCCATGGCGTGTCCGCCGAGCTCCCGCATGGATTCTGGCAATCGCTCGTCCTGAAGGTCTAGCTGCTTGATCGGATCCGAGTCCAGCTCGATGATGTATTCGCCTTGCGGCGTCTCAACGACCGAGACGTAACGCGAACGCTCACGGGCCTCGCCTCCGAGCAGTTTGGCGCAGAGGTCCACCAGCTCCTGGTAGCCCAGTCCCGATACTTCTATTTCAACGCCTACGTGTCTGGGTTTGCCATCGTGTGTGCGCTGGATGTCGGGCAGCTTGCACATGCCGGGGTTTGCCATAGCTATCTCCGCTCAGGAGCCACCCTGATCCTTTGGTTTGGGCTGTCGGGAACGTGTCCGTGCTTACCGGCAGGGCCGGGAACGACAGGGCATACCCTACCATACCCGGCCCCGCACTGGTCACCTCCGCGCGACCAGCCGGGCGAACCGGGCGAGCAGTGCGCTGGCCTGCGGCGTCTCTTTGATGGATTCTGACAGCGTAGCGGGATCGATGCCCTCACGCAGAAGGTCAGGTTTCAGGCGGGCGATATAGGCTTGCATAATGGGCGCCGAAAACTCCGGATGAAACTGTACGCCCCAGGCATGGCGGCCAATGCGGAACGCCTGGTTGGGTTCCGCCTCGGAGCGGGCCAGGCGTATCGCGTTCGGTGGCAAACCCAGAACCGACTGCCGATGGGTCAGGTGGGCCAAAAAGCCTGTCGGCAGGTCCGCGAACAGAACATCGTCTCTGGCCGGCTCTTCAAGCTCCACCATCAGCGTGCCCATCTCCCGGCCCTGGGGCCGATAACCGACCGAGCCACCACAGGCATGCGCAAGCAGCTGATGACCGTAACAAACACCCAGCAGCGGGATATCTCTGTCCATCATCGTTCTCAGCCACTCGGCGGTCAGCTCGCTCCAGGGCTCCCGGTCGCTGACCATCGCCGGCGAACCGGTGATCACGACGCCGTCAGCGCTTGACGGCAGGGCCTCGCCGGCCGTCGGATTGTGCACCGACAGGGTCAGATCAGGGTGCTCAAGCCCGGCCATGAACCAGTGTTCAAAGTCTCCATGCTCGGCGTTGATGTCGGGGTAGGTCTGCCCCGTCTTGATGATAACCAGTGTTTTCATGAATGGTCCTGACTCGGAATAATCGGGTGAATCGCTCTGGCTTTCCTGTCAGTCACGTGCCGGTGACGCAGGTTGGTTGCAGCCCATCTAAGGTATCAGAAATGACGGAATAGACGATGCCTCTTTACACTGGATAAAACACTGTATATATTTACCCTACTGTATAAAAAAACAGGGCCAGATAATGAAGCTAACGGCAAGGCAAACACAGGTACTGGAGATTATCCGGCGTCATCTTGAAGAGACCGGCTATCCGCCCACCCGGGCCGAAATCGCGTCTGAGCTCGGTTTCAAGTCCGCGAACGCCGCCGAAGAGCATCTTCGGGCGCTGGCTCGCAAGGGTGCGATCGAAATGGTACCCGGCGCCAGTCGTGGTATCCGGCTGCCGGAAGCCGAAGCGGACCTCGGCCTGCCGATTATCGGTCAGGTGGCGGCGGGCAGTCCGATCCTCGCGCAGGAGCACATCGAGGACCACTGTACGCTGCAGCCCGAGTTTTTCTCCCCGACCGCCGATTACCTTCTGCGGGTGAGGGGAATGAGCATGAAGGATGTCGGTATTCTTGACGGCGACCTGCTTGCGGTCCACCGGACCCAGGACGTCCGCAACGGGCAGATTGTGGTCGCAAGGCTCGGAGAAGAGGTGACGGTCAAACGTTACCGTCACGAGGGCCCCAGAGTCTGGCTGATTGCCGAGAACGAGGAGTTCGAGCCCATTGAGGTTGACCTGCGTGAGCAGGAGCTGGTTATCGAGGGCCTGGGCGTTGGCGTGATTCGACGGTCCGATATGCACTGACGTGGCTCCGGTTAACGAGCCGGTGTTATCGGCTCCTTAAACGCGCCATTCACGATGAATTGACGGGTAAGCGAGGGTGTTCATGGAACAGCTCAGTTTTAATCAGAATCTAGCGTATGCGCCGGCGGCGCGGGAATGGTCCGGTCGACGGTCTGATGCCCGGGTTCTGGGTTCGGTCTCGCTGGACACCCGAGCGACTCACTCGGCACCGGCTACTGGCGGCCGTCATGACCGTTCATCCCGCTCTGAAGGCGACGGTAAGCCCAGTGTGGGCAACGTCACAGAAATTATCATGCCGGCCGGCCAGGTCGAAAATTTCCAGTTGCTGCTTCCGATGCTGACTCAGCTGAATCGTGAGCGCCGCTGGCTCGCGTGG
>JAWVWU010000165.1:0-5503 GCA_033723595.1 Marinobacter sp.
AGGTCCGGATTCTTCTTTCGTAATTCGTCGTACAGCTGATCAAACGGTTTCTTGTGGGTGTCGACAACCGTCAGTTTCAGGTCGTAGTCCCGGGCACTGGCGTCACGGTAGAAAGCAGCCATGAATCCGTCCCGAAGCGCTGCACCCGCGCTGGCCAGAGGGCCGCTGAGCGGCAATGCCAGGGTAATGTTTTCCGGGCGTTCCTGAACCAGCTTGGCAATCAACGCCAGTTCGCTGGGAAGACTGGCCGCCGCCGGGTGTCCGGTCCAGTTGTACTGCCACTGGCGGATAGCTTTGCCCTGGGCCTCAAGCGTCATGCCGGGTTGGCGCAATGTGGTAGCCAGCTCAAGCCAGCCCTGGGTTTCGTAACCGATGGCCTTTTCCGCCTGCTTCTGCAGCGTCTGATCGTCGGTCCGTTTGAGTGCCTGCCAGATCTGGTCGTTCAGCATTGTCCGGTCGGTATCGCTGCGCTTCTGACCCAGCGCGATCCAGGTCAGGGCTGCATTCAGTGGCTGCTGGGCGAGGGAGTATGTTTGTGCCTGCAGGTTCGCTGCCCGAACCAGCAAGTCGGGGCGGTACTGTTCGAACTGGTTGACTGACATCGACGCCGCCAATCGGTCGGCCCAGGGCCCATCCTGCAGGTCCACGGCCCCAGCCATGGCCAGCAGGCGATACTGGTCGGTGAGTTCCGCTGCCGGTGGCGTCAGTGCTTTGCTCTGCAGTAGCGTGCGGGCGGCTTCCTGGTGGCCGGTGTTCTGGAAACGGTCGGCCGTTTTGAGCAGGTACCGTTGGGCCTCCAACGCGTTGCCCATATTGCCGGCAACCGCCAGCGCCTGCTCCGCGGTCTCGGTCTGGCCAGGCTTCAGGTTGACCGGCGCACAGCCGCCCAGCAGGGCAAGCAATGCCAGGATGACGGCGATATGGCGAAAGTTCAGTTGGTTGTCTGTCATGTCTGGCTCACACAGCTCCCGGGCGTTACGCTTGTGACGTCGCAAAATCGGCGTCATCATGGCTTGAGGATTCATTGAGTTGTTCCTCCAGATGCGAAGTTTACCAGCTCGCGTTTCAATTCTCATGACGTTGCTGTCATTCAGCACAATATAGCGGGATACGATGTGTCTTCAGAGCTCAATGAAAGTCCAGCAGGGAGCGGAACGCTCTACATTGTTGCAACCCCGATTGGTAACCTCGACGATCTCTCCGGGCGGGCAATCGAGATCCTAAAACGGGTTGATCTGGTCGCCGCTGAAGATACACGGCATTCCCAGCGCCTGCTTCAGCACCTTGGTCTGCGAAAAGACATGCTGGCGTTGCATGACTTCAACGAGCGGGAACGAACCGCGTCGGTCGTCGAGCGTCTGCGGGCAGGCACCAGCATCGCGCTGATCTCGGATGCCGGTACCCCATTGATTTCGGACCCGGGCTTCGTTCTGGTTCGGGAGGCCAGGGCGCAGGGGGTTACAGTGTCCCCGATCCCCGGCGCCTGTGCGCTTGTCGCTGCGCTCAGCGCGGCGGGGCTGCCCACCGATCGGTTTCTGTTTGAAGGCTTCCTGCCGGCAAAACGAAGCGGCCGGCGTGCGGCCCTCGCGGCATTGGCCCGGGAAACCGCAACACTGGTATTTTACGAGTCACCCCACCGCATCCTGGATGCCATGACGGATATTGCTGACGTCATGGGGGATGAGCGGGACGTTGTGCTGGCCCGGGAACTTACCAAAACGTTTGAAACGTTCTACAGCGGGTCAGCCGCTCTGGTCAACGACGCTTTGCGAGCCGATCCGTTTGCGACAAAAGGCGAGTTCGTCGTGATGGTTCACGGTGCTGAAGCGCAGCCGGAGGAGGCGCCCGGGCTGGATGTTAATCAGTTATTGTCATTATTGGTGGCGGCGTTGCCGGTCAAACAGGTGGCCCGGATCAGCGCCGAACTGACCGGGCTGCCACGCAACGAACTGTACCGACGGGCGCAGGCGATCAAGGATGGCGAGACCGGAGACTGAGCGTTGGTTGGCTCTGGGGTGACGGTTTTGCTTGCGCATGCACCAGAGCGCCGGTATCGTCTCGCCTGAGCTCGCCAGACAGTCGCCGCCAGTCCGCTGGGGGAGGAAAGTCCGGGCTCCACAGGGCAAGGTGCCAGGTAACGCCTGGGCGGCGCGAGCCGATGGAAAGTGCAACAGAAAGTATACCGCCTAAGCGCCTTCGGGCGCCGGTAAGGTTGAAATGGTGCGGTAAGAGCGCACCGCGTGACTGGTAACAGTTCACGGCGATGGAAAACCCCACCTGGAGCAAGACCAAATAGGAGTCCTATGGCGTGGCCCGCGCTGGACTCGGGTAGGTTGCTTGAGACCTGTGGTGACGCAGGTCCTAGATGAATGACTGTCCACGACAGAACCCGGCTTATCGGCGAGCTCACTTTTTCTATCCGCAATGGCGCGACGCTGTTGTGAACTGAACCCCGGTTCAGCCCAAATTCTTATAGCGAAATAATCTTAAGCTTCACTTGCCATCTTCACAAACAGCGCCAGGTCGTTGAATTTTTGGTTTTTCTTTTCCGTAATGTCCTCTCTGCATTAAATCTGGCCCTGTAACTCTTTGTCCATAAAGAAACTTTTCCATGTGCGACGCCTCTGACGTCGCTTGCATTGTGATCGGCGTGTTTCTATAGTGTGCAGGAGTGGGAAAAAGTGGTGTTTAGTGGTTTTTAGTGGAAAACGGTGTCTGATTTTGGCCAGGCCCTGATGTATTCCACGAAACCGGTTCAGATTCACCTCCTTACCCTCGACTCTTACGGACCAGAGTTAACGCGAATGAGTAATTTTCTTGGCAGTCATGCCATCAACATGGATGCAAAGGGTCGCCTGGCGATCCCGACGCGCGTGCGCGATGAACTCGCGCAGGTGTGCGATGGTCGCATCGTGTTGACTGCCAACGCCTCTGACTCCGAAGAAGAGCGCTGCCTGCTTATTTACCCGGAGTCTCAGTGGGACGTTCTGCGTCCTCAGATTGAAGCACTTCCGAATATGAATAAGAAGGCCCGTCGTCTGCAGCGGGTCATGCTCGGTTATGCCACGCCGCTTGAGCTGGATGCGGCGGGGCGCGTGCTGGTTCCGCCAACACTGCGTGACTACGCCCGCTTTGAGAAGAAACTGATGCTGGTTGGCATCGGCAAAAAGTTTGAGTTGTGGAGTGAAGAGCGCTGGTTCGCCTGGCTGGACGAGTCGTCTGATGACGATGACATGCCGCCTGAAATGGAAGCGTTGTCCTTATGATGGCGCAGGCTGCGCATCAATCCGTGCTGCTGGATGCGGCTGTTCAGTACCTGGTTCGCGATCCCGATGGCCGCTTCATTGACGGCACGTTTGGCCGGGGTGGTCATAGTCGCCTCATCCTGCAACAGCTGAGCGATCAGGGTCGGCTGATTGGCATTGATAAAGACCTTGAGGCGGTTCGGATCGGCGAGGCACTGGCCGCGCAGGATAGCCGGTTCACCATCTGTCATGGGTCATTCGCCGCGCTCGGGGAACTGGCCAGTGAAAACGGCTGGGACACGGTCAGCGGCGTGCTGCTGGATCTGGGCGTGTCCTCTCCGCAGTTGGACGATGCCCGCCGTGGCTTCAGTTTCATGCGCGACGGGCCGCTGGATATGCGCATGGATACGACCCGGGGTCCCAGCGCTGCCCAGTGGCTGAACGCGGCAGATGAAAAGGACATTGCAGATGTGATCTGGCGATACGGCGAAGAGCGATTCTCTCGACGTATCGCTCGCTCCGTCGTGGCAAAGCGCCAGGAGGAGCCGCTGGCGACCACCCGGCAGCTCGCCGAGCTGGTCTCGCAGGCGGTTCCCCGGAAGGAAAAAAACAAGCATCCGGCCACCCGGGCCTTCCAGGCTATCCGGATTTTTATCAATCGGGAGCTGGACGATCTGGAGCTCGGTCTCAAAGCCGCGGTTGAACGACTGGCGCCCGGGGGACGTTTGGTGGTGATCAGTTTTCATTCGCTTGAGGATCGTATCGTCAAGCGGTTTATGCGTGATCTGGCCAGGGGCCCTCAATTACCGCGGGGGTTACCGGTGACCGCGGATCAGAGTGAGAGCCCGTTCAGCCTGGTCAGCAAGGCATTGAAAGCCGATGTGGCCGAGGTAGAGGACAACGTCCGGGCGCGCAGCGCGGTCATGCGGGTGTTAGAGCGGCGACCGTTGTCCGGTTCGGGAAAAGGGGAGCACAAATGAGCGCAGTCACACTCGAGCGGCCGCCAAAGAAGGCGACCCTCAACCGACAAGTAGTTCGTGAGGGGCTGAGCAGTACGCTCGGACTGTCCCGTCAGATTTTTCAGGCACTTTGCCAACGCAATGTTGCCATTTCATTTGCGCTGGTGCTGACGCTGATCGGCTCGGCCATCGGTGTGGTGGTAAGTGGCCACCAGAACCGGGTGCTGTTCAACCAGCTCGCACAGCTTCACGCCCAGCGTGATCATTTCGAGCGTGAGTGGAGCCAACTACTGCTGGAGCAGAGTGCCCTCAGCGCGCAAAGTCGTATTGAGCGCCGGGCGTCTGACAAGCTTGGCATGGTTGTGCCTGAGAAAGATCAGATTGTTCTGGTAAGTGCCCCGTGAGGCTGGCAGCAGCTGAACGGATTAACTGTCGCAACAGAACCGGGTGACGCGGTGAAAGAGCAGGGACCGATTCACAGCATCAAGCAACGACTGGCCGCCAGCCTCCGGGTCTGGCGGTTCAGTTGTGTGCTGGGCGTGTTTCTGGCGGTCGTTGCGGTCCTGGGCTGGCGCCTGGTTGATTTACATGTGGTTGATCACGAGTTCCTGAGCCAGCAGGGCGATGTGCGGACTATCCGGGTCGAAACCATTGACGCGCATCGTGGCATGATCACCGATCGTAACGGTGAGCCCCTGGCAGTCAGTACACCGGTCAAGACCCTGTGGGCGAACCCCAGTGAAATGGATCCGGACGATCCCGCGTTGACCGCTATGGCGCGCCTGCTGGATATCAGCGAGGGCGACTTCCGGGCCCGTATCCGGGATTACCGAAGCCGCGAATTCATTTACGTCAAGCGCAAGATTCAACCCTCGCTCGCCGCCAAGGTGATGGATCTGGGTATTCACGGCCTGTACGCGCGCCGGGAATACCGTCGTTATTATCCGGCCAGCGAAGTCGCCGCCCATGTGGTGGGCTTCACCAATATTGATGAGCATGGCCAGGAAGGCATGGAGCTCGCTTATAACGACTGGCTTAGCGGCAAAGTAGGCAGCAAACGGGTGCTCAAGGATAATCGCGGACGCGTGATCAAGGATCTGTCACTGATCCGTGACGCCAGTCCCGGCAAAGACATCGCCCTGAGCATTGATCTTCGCCTGCAGTACCTGGCCTACCGCGAGCTGAAAGCCGCGGTGGAGGCGCACCACGCGCACGGTGGCACGCTGGTGATGCTGGATGTGGATACCGGCGAAGTGCTCGCCATGGTCAATCAGCAATCCTACAACCCGAACGATCGCA
>JAWVWU010000166.1:0-5499 GCA_033723595.1 Marinobacter sp.
CCGACTCCGACAACGCCGATTCGACCGAGTCCGCAGCGGACAGTGACCCCGCCGAAACCAGCTGGGATGAGTCGGAAACCGGTCCGGACTGGGCCAGTGAAACCGAAATCCCCAGTGACATTCCCGATGATCTGCCGGTCGATACCGCCTGGGATGATGTCTACCAGTCCGCACCGACACCGGCTGCCCGCAATGACGACGACAACGATTACGATTTCGAGACCCGTAACTCCCCGACCGAAACCCTCCAGGACCACCTCGAATGGCAGCTCAACCTGACACCGCTCAGTGACCGGGATCGCGCCATTGCGCATGCCTTGCTGGACGCCGTGGACGACCGGGGCTACCTGACTTCCAGCATTGAAGATATTCACAGCGGACTGGTCGATCAGTCCGAGGATGACCCTCTTGAGCTTGATGAGGTCGAGGCGGTACTGCATCGCTTGCAGCACTTTGATCCGGCCGGCGTGTTTGCCCGGGATCTGCAGGAATGCCTGCTGATCCAGCTCAACCAGCTGCCTCCGGATACGCCCTGGCTGGCCCAGGCCAGACTGGTGATCACCCATTACATCAACCTGCTTGGCAATCGGGACTACGCGCAATTGCTGCGCCGCAGCCGACTCAAGGAAGACCAGCTCAAATCCGTACTCGGCCTGATTACCGCGCTCAATCCGCGGCCGGGGGACTCGGTTGACCGTACCGAGCCGGACTACGTCATCCCCGATGTGATCGTGCGCAAGGTCAATGACCGCTGGCGAGTGGAGCTCAATCCCGACATTGCCCCACGCATTCGCGTCAATGCCAGCTATGCTTCACTTATAAAGCGGGCGGACAGCAGTGCCGACAACACCTACCTGCGAGATCAATTGCAGGAGGCCAAATGGTTCATCAAAAGTCTGCAGAGCCGTAACGAAACCTTACTGAAAGTGGCCACGCGCATTGTTGAACATCAACAGGGTTTTCTGGACCATGGTGAAGAAGCCATGAAGCCCCTGATCCTGTCGGACATTGCGCAGGTGGTTGAAATGCATGAATCGACGATTTCGCGGGTGACCACCCAGAAGTACATGCACACCCCCCGGGGCATTTTCGAGCTGAAATATTTTTTCTCCAGCCACGTCAGCACAGACGAAGGCGGGGAGTGTTCCTCAACGGCAATCCGTGCCATGATCAAAAAACTGATCGCGGGAGAAACCGCCAAGAAACCGCTCAGCGACAGCAAGATTGCCGCAGTGCTGGGCGAACAGGGGATCAACGTTGCGCGCAGGACGGTCGCGAAATATCGCGAAGCCATGCAGATACCGCCCTCGAACGAGCGCAAGCGGCTGGTGTAGTACAGAGCGCCCGTAAGGGAACCGGCACAACGGAAGCCGCTTTCCGGCGCACTGACCCGGATTCCAGCCACTGGTTCAGTCAGCAGTCATCAGACTGCGGCAACCCGCCGGATTGCAAAGAATCCGGCAAGTCGACAACAGGAGAAGCCTATGCAACTCAATATTTCAGGTCACCACGTTGAACTGACTCCCGCCCTCAAAGAGTATGTATCTGGCAAGTTCGAAAAGCTCGAGCGCCATTTTGACCACATCAGCAACTGTCAGGTTACCCTTGAAGTTGAGAAAGTGCGCCAGATGGCGGAAGCAACGGTCCACGTCATTGGTGGTGAGCTCCACGCAAAGGCTGAAAACAGTGACATGTACGCGGCTATTGATGCGCTTGTGGACAAGCTTGACCGGCAAATCCTCAAGCACAAAGAAAAATCGGTTGATCGTATGCACGGTGCCACTGCCCGCTGAGGGCCGGTAACCTGATATACGGCTGGTTCTCGCTGCGGCACCATTGACGTGCCGCAGCTTTTTTACGGAAACACTGTCGATTCATGACGGACACATCTCTCACCATCGAGGCCATACTGACCCCGGAGCTTTCTCTGAGCCGGGTCACTGGCAGCAGTAAAAAGCGCATTCTGGAATTCATTGCTGAACAGGTAGCCAAAAACTACCCTGAACTCAACGAAACCCAGATCTTCAACAATCTCGTCTCCCGCGAACGGCTGGGCAGCACCGGCATTGGCCAGGGTATAGCGATCCCCCACTGCCGCCTGGAAGGCTGCAGCCGGGTCGTCGGTACGCTGGTGACGCTGGAAGAGGGTGTCGCCTTTGATGCCATCGACAACCAGCCGGTTGACCTCCTGTTTGCGCTGATCGTTCCCAAGGAGGCCACCAGCGAGCACCTTGAGCTGCTGAGCCAGCTGGCCGAAAAGTTCAATGACCGCCAGTTCTGCGATCAGCTCCGGCAGTGCCCGGACAACGACAGCCTTTATCGGCGCATGATTGATCAGCAATAGCACGCGTAGACTGAGGCACCCGTTGCACCCGGGCATGCAGGCACTGTGTGGTTGAGAGGAAAACAGCCTATGAAACTCATTATCGTCAGCGGCCGGTCTGGCTCAGGTAAAAGTACGGCGTTGCATGTGCTGGAGGACCTGGGCTTTTACTGCATCGACAATCTGCCCATTGGCCTGCTTTTTCCGCTCACCCGGGAAGCGACCGAACATGCCACGCCCGGCCGGCTGAACAAGATGGCGGTCAGTATCGATGCCCGCAACCTGTCCGGTGAGATTGCCAATTTCGAACAGATCTACGAGCACCTGTCCCAGCCGGGACTGTCGGTTGAAATCATTTTCCTGGACGCCAGCGATCAGTCGTTGTTCCAGCGCTTTCACGCCACCCGTCGCAAGCATCCCCTCAGTAATGACAAGGTGTCCCTGAGGGAAGCCATCACCGACGAAAAAGAGCTGCTGGAGCCGTTGGCACGGTTGGCTGACCTGCACGTGGACACCACCGAGCTGTCGATCTATGAGCTGCGGGACATGATCAAGCAGCGGGTAGCCGGCCGTCGCGATCAGGAGCTGGCGCTGCTATTCCAGTCCTTTGGCTACAAGCACGGCGTGCCCGTCGACTCCGACTATGTGTTCGACGTCCGCTGCCTGCCCAACCCGTACTGGGACACCAGCCTGCGTCAGTTTACCGGGCTCGACAAGCCGGTCGCCGAATTCCTCGAGTCAGATCCGCTCACCCGACAGATGATCGATGAGCTGATTCGCCTGCTGGAAACCTGGCTTCCTGCGTTCAGTCATAGCAATCGCAGTTACATGACCATATCCATCGGCTGCACCGGTGGCCAGCATCGGTCGGTGTATCTCTGTGAGCAGCTCGGCGCCTATTTTTCGCAGCACTATGCCAATGTCCAGACCCGGCATACGGAACTTCCCCATACCAAATCAGCGGCGGCGTCATGATTCGTCACACCATCACCATCATCAACAAGCTGGGTCTGCACGCCCGAGCCGCCGCGAAACTGGTCAAGACCTCCTCCGAGTTCGAGAGTCAGATCCAGATCCGCAAGGACGACCGGGAAGTGGACGGGAAAAGCATCATGTCGGTGATGATGCTGGCCGCCAGCCGCGGCACAGACATCGAACTGATTATCGACGGCCCGGACGAGCAGGCGGCCCTGGACGCGCTGACCGCGCTGATCGACGACTACTTCGGCGAAGGCGAATAATGTCTCTCACCGATACTCACGTTCAGTCTATAACTCCGCTATAATAAAACAGTTTTTCAGGGCTCACCGGACCAACCCGGACCCGGAAAAGCCTCTGAATCAACTCCGGCACCGGATGCGATTCACCGTCAGGGCGTGACTCGGCGCCCCTATTTTCAGGCAGACGCCGGGCCCGGCCTCATCCGATCCGGCCGGCGCGCCGCTCCATCACCCTGGGTGACTCATGGCAGAAATACTGGAAAACAGCCAGGCTCGCCAACGACTGCGGTCACTGGGTGAGGCGCTGGACAGCGGGGCCATGCAGCAGGTTTCCCGCATTCTCAACACGGGTCTGAGCCCCAGCGATATTGCCCACCTGCTCGAGTCCTCGCCGCCGCGCCAGAGAACCCTGCTGTGGAACCTGGTCGATAAGAACCTGGAAGGCGAAGTCCTCCAGTACCTCAGCGACGACATTCGCGGCTATTTTCTCAGCCAGCTGAGCGCCCAGGAACTGGCCTCGGTTATCGAGGATTTCGAGTCGGACGACCTGGCCGACCTGCTGCAGCAATTGCCGGATGCGGTCATCCAGGAAGTGCTCGACACCATGGACGAGCAGGACCGGCAGCGCGTCGAGGAAGTTCTTGCCTACCCGGAAGACACCGCCGGCGGTCTGATGAACACGGACACCATTACGGTGCGCCCGGACCTGACCATCGACGTTGTTCTGCGCTATCTGCGCCGTCACCGGACCCTGCCACCGATGACCGACAGCCTGATTGTAGTCAGCCGTCGGGACGAGTACGTCGGCATTCTGCCGATCACCCGGATGCTGGTGTCCAACCCCAGCGCTACCGTCCGTGAAGTCATGGACACCAGCCTCGAGCCGATCCCCGTCACGCTGTCCGATGCCCAGGTCGCGACTCTGTTCGAACGTTACGACCTGATCTCGGCCCCGGTCATTGGTGAGAACAGCAAGCTACTCGGGCGCATCACGATTGACGACGTGGTCGATGTCATCCGTGAGGACGCGGACCACTCACTGATGAGCATGGCGGGCCTTGATGAAGATGAAGACACCTTCGCCCCGATCATGAAGACGACACGGCGACGGGCCGTCTGGCTGGGCATCAACCTCATCACAGCGTTCATGGCCTCAGCCGTGATTGGCCTGTTTGAAGGCACCATCGAGAAAGTCGTGGCGCTGGCGGTGCTGATGCCGATTGTGGCCAGCATGGGGGGCATCGCGGGCAGCCAGACCCTGACCCTCGTTATCCGGGGCATGGCTGTCGGGCAGATCAGTGCCGCCAACGTGGGCTGGCTCCTGAACCGGGAGTTTCTCGCCGGCGCCCTGAACGGTCTGCTGTGGGCCCTCGTTGTATCACTGGCGGCGACCGCCTGGTTCCGTGACCCGCTGATCGGGGTCATCATTGCCCTCGCCCTGATCGTTAACCTGATTGCGGCGGCGCTGGTCGGTACCCTGTTGCCGCTGTTCCTGAAATCCCGGAACATTGACCCGGCCCTGGCCGGCGGCGTGATCCTCACCACGGTCACGGATGTGGTCGGGTTCATGTCGTTCCTGGGCCTGGCGACGGTCTTTTACGCCTGACCGGCCACCGCAGCCGCTAACTATTCACGACCCTGAGAACGAGCAAACCTATGAGTAAACGAGCGCCTACCGAGGAACAGGAACAGGACGAAGACCTGGGCAAAAGCAAATCCCAGCTCAAACGCGAAATGCATGAATTGCAGGACTTTGCGCGCCATATCATGGACTTGCGAAGCGAGCAGATTGCCTCGCTGCCGATGAGCGACCGGCTCAGAAGTGCCCTCGAAGAGGCAGGCCGTATTCACCAGAACGAGGCCAGGCGTCGTCACCTGCAATACATGGGCAAGATCATTCGCCTGGAGGACAACCTGGATGAGCTGATGCGGGCAGTCGCCGCCTTCGATGCCGGC
>JAWVWU010000167.1:0-5468 GCA_033723595.1 Marinobacter sp.
CGGCTTACCCACTGCATGATCGACAAGGACATGGGCTTGCGACGCAACCGCAGCTCGCGCATTGCATCAAAATAGGCAGTTTGCTCCTGATTGGTCCCTGCCTTGTCGGCCAAACCAAAGAGCGCATCGTCGGCACTGTCAAAAAACTCGGTCAGCAGCTTCCCAAGCGCCTGGCCGGAGGCATCACGCAGTCGAACGAGCACAACCGGCATGGAGAAACGATCCATTCCCCGCTGCCTGTTCATATTGACTACCTTACGATCCTGCGCCATAACGGCCTGCTCCGGTTTCGGGACGGTTTGAATCCGTGGTCCCAACGACGTCAAAATAACGAAAGTACCAAACTATATACCTCTGTACGCTGATCATAGGTTCTCGGTGCGTCACCTTGTGTCAGGTTTTGTCACCTTTTGTGAGCGCTGGAACTGCATCACAGTTTGACGAAAAAAACTGCCAAAAAGCCGGCTTTTAGGGGCCCAGGCGAGCCGGACTCTCGTAAACGCTTTATTGCCAACATGTGACGCAGCGCGTCAACCTCACGCGTGCCGGTCAGGGCAAAGTCAGGCGACAAGCGGTTGGCCAGACTGCAGACAGGCGCTAGAATCACCGGCTCATTCTGACTGACCACACGCCAGGCCCCCTCATGACACCGATTACGCCCGAAACCCTGCACCAGTCCCGCGTTGAAACCGTTGCGCGCAGCCTTGAGGAAGATATTGGCACCGGCGATATTACCGCCATGCTGATTGCCGCCGATACTCGTGCATCCGGACAGGTCATCACCCGGCAAAACGCCGTCATTGCGGGCATTGACTGGGTTAACGAAGTGTTCCACCAGGTAGACCCCGAGGCTGTTCTGCACTGGCAGGTGGCCGATGGCCAGTCGGTCGCCCCCGATCAGGTGCTGTTCCGCTGCGAAGGCCGGGCACGTAGCCTGCTGACGGCAGAACGCACAGCCCTCAACTGGCTACAGACTCTGTCAGGTGTCGCCACCCGTTGCGCCTATTATGCTGACCAGGTCAAGCACACGGGCGTGAAGTTGCTTGATACCCGCAAGACGTTGCCCGGTCTGAGGCTGGCCCAGAAGTACGCCGTTACCTGTGGCGGGTGTCACAACCATCGTATCGGGCTTTATGACGCTTTTCTCATTAAGGAGAACCACATTGCAGCCTGCGGTTCGATCGCCCGTGCGGTCGCTACTGCCCGTCGCATCGCGCCTGAGCGACCGGTCGAGGTGGAGACCGAGAATATGGACGAGTTGAAACAGGCTCTGACGGCGGGCGCAGACATCATCATGCTGGATGAATTTTCGTTCACAGATATGCGCGAAGCTGTTGCGCTGGTATCCGGAGCCGCTAGACTGGAAGCGTCAGGCGGTATTACGCCGGAAACGCTCGTTCCGGTTGCTGAAACGGGCGTCGACTACATCTCCATCGGAGGGCTCACCAAGGATATTATCGCGGTTGATCTCTCCATGCGCCTGGGAACAAGCGGACACTGAGTTCACGCCCTTTGCCAGGGCATCCGCGGGTTGGCCTGGTGGATCAGTGACGACCGTACCGGTTGCCGGAATCACGCCGGATGTGATCGGGCCGACACGCGACGGTGAGCGACAGGAAGCCTGACACGGATAGCGAGCGCCGGTCATCGTCTTAACAGGTAGGGATACCATTGAACGAAGCTGAATTCAGTCACTCCATATCTCGTTGGCGTCGCCCTGTTACGCAGTGGCTGATGTTTGGACTGCTGGCGCTGGTAAGCTGGCTCGTCAGTCCCACTGGCTTCTGGATGCCCTCCCTATGGCTTTGTTCCGGCTACGCGCTGGGGCTGCTGCTACGCTCGCCGGCCGGCGACCTTACGACGGTACTTGCCGGGGCGATAACCGCCGCGCTACTGGCCTCAGCTCTCGCCTTGTGGCCTCTGCAGGCACCCGGACCCTATCAGATCCTACTTATTGTCTGCTATGCCGTTATCGGGCCGCTCGCGGGCGTCTGGGCCTATCGCAAAGTCACCCGCCAGGCCGCCCCCCTGACCCGTTACACAGCGTTTCTGTGGTTCCTCGGCACACTGACGCTTGCCTGTTCGCTGGCGACACTACCGGCTGCGCTGTACAGCCTGTCAGATCCCGGCCCGGGCAGTTTGCCAACCGATACCCAGCTTCTTCGCAGCTGGTTCGGCACGTTTCTGGGTGCGCTGATTGTTACCCCGACCATGATCGCCTGGTCCAACCAGCCCGGTTTGAAACACCTTTTCTGGCGACCCGGTGAATGGCTGATCTGGCTGTTGTCACTGACCGTTGTGGTATTCATGCTCTGGCACGAACCGACCCGGACCCTGTTCATACTGCTTCCGCTGATGACCTGGGCCGCCACCCGTTTTTCCCTGTCCGGCTCCATGTTTGCCATCGGCCTGGCCGCCTTCAGCGCGCTTGGCGGGGCCTTCTTGTCACTGCCCGCCGGCTCGGACCAGGAGTATCTTCTGGCCCAGACGTTGATCGCCATGATGGCAGCGGCGTCCTGCTACGTCCGGGTGCTGCTCGAAGACCGTCAGCAGATTGAGGACGGACTGGAAAACGTGGTCGAGGAGCGCACCCGGGAGTTGCAGCTCACCAACTTCGAACTGAAGGACGAGATTTTTGTCCGCCAGCAGGCGGAAAAATCGTTCCGCCGCTCGTCCCGTCATTACCGGGCCCTGTTTGAAACAGCCAGCAACCCGATCATCGTGATTGATGACCGCATCGTGATCCGCCAGTGGAACGGCGCCGCCGAGTCCCTATTCGGCTACAGCCGTGATGAGGCCGTTGGTCGCAACCTGACGGAGGCCTTCATTCCGAAAGAGCAGAAGGATGAGCTGACCTGGAAAATCATCAAAATCCTCAATAGCGGCATGACCAAAGAAACCCTTGAAGCCGAGATCACCAGCTTCAACGGCAGTCGGCATACCATTCTGTGGAACCTGAACAAACTGCATGAGGATGAAGACGACGGCCGGGCTCAACTGATTCTGATTGGTCAGGACATCTCCGAAATTCGCCGGACCCAGGACCAGCTTCACTACCTTGCCCACTATGATGTACTGACAGATACCGCCAACCGCAGGCTGTTCGAGGATCGCTGCCAACAGGCGATCACCAGTGCCCTGCGTCATGGTCACCACTGTGCCCTGATCGGGCTCGACGTTGATCACTTCAAACGCATCAACGACACCCTCGGTCACGACGCCGGTGACCGTCTGTTGCAGGAAATTGCCCGCCGGCTGCGCAACAGCGTTCGCGAGGAAGACACCATCGCTCGTCTGGGGGGCGATGAGTTTGCGGTACTGCTGAGCCAGGTGAACGGGGCCGAAGGCTGCGAAAAGGTTGCACGCTCGCTGCTGGAGGCCATCACCCGGCCAATCGAGGTTCCCGGTGGCGAACTTGTGATCACCTCCAGCATCGGCCTCACGCTGGCACCGGATGATGGCAAAAGTTACGACCAACTGTTGAAAAATGCGGACATGGCCATGTATCGGGCCAAGAAGGCAGGCCGCAACAACATCCAGTTTTTTTCCAGTGACATGAACGACGACATGATCCGCCAGATGACTCTGGAACAGGAGCTGCGAGACGGCATTCAGGAAGGACATCTTGACCTGCATTACCAGCCCATTCTCAATGTCCGCACTGGCCGCATCAGTGGCCTGGAGGCGTTGCTACGGTGGAATCATCCGCGGCGTGGCACGCTCAGTCCGAAAGACTTTATTGACGTCGCCGAGCAGTCCGGCCAGCTACAGTCGCTGGGCGAATGGGTTTGTCACAACGCCTGCCTTCAGGCCAGGGCTATCCAGGCAATCAGCGGTTATCCGGTGACCATCAGCATCAACCTGTCATCCCGGCAATACAACCACCCCAGGCTCGCGGAACGCCTCGGTACGATCATCAAGGAAACCAACCTGGATCCGGGCCTGCTGCTGATTGAAATCGATGAGCGCATCCTGTCGGACCGGATGGACGAGACCGCCAGGACGTTGGACACACTGAAGTCGCTGGGCGTGGGCGTTGTACTGGATCGATTTGGCAGCGGTCTGTCGTCACTTCGGCTACTGCGTGAATTGCCGTTTGACCAGGTCAAAATCGACCAGGACCTGCTGCAACATGCGCCCCACGAGGACAGCGCCGCCGCCATTGTTCACACCCTGATCAACCTGGCCCGACAACTGTCGCTGACCGTGGCCGCGTCAGGCATCGAAACGGCCGATCAGGATTCATTTCTGCGAAAGGCCGGCTGTCATCTGCTGCAGGGGCACCGGTTCAGTGCGGCCGTGGCGAGCGATGAGCTGGGGTTGCTGTTCCAGCGTGCCCGGCAGGGCTATTCTCTGCTGCCCGCAGACCAGTTCAGCCTGCCCCTGTCTGGCGATTCCTCGTTTCCCGAGTGCTAAATCACGGGCAACTGATAACTCAGGGCACGGATCAGACGTGGCCGACAGCGACTCACGCGCCGGAGAGCAGCCGGTCAATCAGCATCAGCTCGCGAATCAGCGCGTCACCGCTCAGGTCCAGACCCCGGAAATGCTCTTCCGCCATGGGCGCGATACCGGAGGTGGACGGAAGGGGCCGATCTGCCTCGATCAGGTCTTTCATCCGCGGTAGAAAGACAAACTGCAGCCACTCAGTGAACAGGAGCGTATCCACTGCAAACGGCTGGGTGCTCTGCAGGGCATGCTCGGGCGGTTCGGTCCGGGACCACAAATCCAGGGCTCTCAGTTCAGCCTCGATACGCAACAGGCTATCTGCTACCTGGTCAGGCGTCGCCATTGCCTCACTCCATCGTTAACGTCATCTGGTCGGTTCACGTCAGTGGCTCCACGTCAACGGACTCACCGTCGAGCAGCCGGGCAAGATCGAGAAACTGCAGGGTCAGGGCATGTTTCGGCGCCAGGTGGATCAGCGGCCGACCAACCTGATGCGACTCTTTCATCTTGACCGAACCGGACAGCCGCACAGGCAACACCGGCAAGCCCTCCTCGATCAGCTCTTTCACCAATTGCCGGGGCAAAGACGCCCTCGGCTGGAACTGGTTGGCAATGATTCCCTCGACCACAAGGTTTTCATTGTGATCTTCCTGCAGTTCACTGATTTCATGCAGAATGTTGTAGAGGGCCTGGCGGGAAAAATCGTCGCAGTCGAAGGGTATCAGGCATCGATCGGCCGCGATCAGCGCCGACCGGGTATAAAAGTTCAGGGCGGGCGCCGTATCGATGTAAATTTCATCGAAATTCTCGCCGAGCTTTTTCAGGGCTTCACGCAGCTTGTAGATTTTGTGCTTGGCCTCAAGCTTTCGCTCAAGAAAATCCAGCTCCGGGCTGGACGGCAGCACAAACAGGTTCTCATAGGGTGAGGCGTGGACAAATTCGTCCGGGCGCCGATTAAAGACGGTAAACGCCACGGTCTGCTCCAGCATATCGGCTACCGTGTCCCGCAATTCACTCGC
>JAWVWU010000168.1:0-5425 GCA_033723595.1 Marinobacter sp.
ATGGCATCATCCCGAGCGAGGACTGGTTGAGCCCGCCGATTTTGTTCCGCTGGCCGAAGAAACCGGCGTGATCACGCAACTGACCCACTGGGCCATCAAACGGGGGATTGCTGATCTGGCCACGCTGCTGGACGACTATCCAGACCTCGGACTGTCGATCAATATTTCCGCCCGCGATCTGATCTCCGGCGAACTGCCAGCCCTGTTCCGGCGGCAACTGGCACAGCATCACCTCAGGGCCCAGCGGCTGACTGTCGAGCTGACCGAGACCGCTGCCATGGAGGACCCGGAAAAGGGCCTGCAGGCCCTGCAAGACCTGGCGGATCTGGGCCTGCAGATCTCCATCGATGACTTTGGCAGCGGCTACTCGTCCCTGTCCTACCTCAAGCAACTGCCGGCCACGGAAATCAAGCTCGATCGCAGCCTGATTCTGGATATCGGCACCAGTGACAGCGCCCGGGTTATCGTGGAAACGGCCATCAACATGGCTCACGGCCTGAGTTATTCGGTGGTCGCCGAGGGTGTTGAAGACGCTGGCACCGCTGACCTGCTGACCGCCCTGCGATGCGACAGGCTGCAGGGCTACTGGCTCTGTCATCCCCTGCCCCTGGACCGACTGACCGGGTGGCTGGCCGAACGCCGCGCGCACACCGATGGGTAAGACCAAGGTATCGCTGCTCGCCGGTGATCCTGCCGATACACTGACCAGGGCCGGTCAGGCGGGCACCGCTTACCCGCCAGCGCCCGAAGGTGCCGCCCGTAAACCCGTCAAAGCCAGTGAGGACTTCCGTGAAAAAAGACTTCTTCGCACACAAAGCAGACAGCTATGAGCAGAATAAAAGTCACGTCAGCAACGTCGACCGGATCGCCAATGCCGTGATCGCAGGCGTCCAGCTTGAGCGCCACATGCACCTGATGGACTTCGGCTCGGGCACCGGCTTGCTGCTTGAGCGAATCGCCCCCCATGTGAAAAAAATCACCGCGGTGGACATGTCGCCGGCAATGAACAAACAGCTGATGAGCAAGAAGCCCGCGCTTCCCTGCGATCTTGAACTGCTTGAAATGGACCTGGAGACCGCTTCGATAGACGACCGATTTGACGGCATCATCTCGTCCATGACCCTGCATCACGTGAAGGATATTGCGTCAATATTCCGAACGTTTCATGCCCTGCTGAACGCGGGCGGTTTTATCGCCCTGGCCGACCTGGACCAGGAAGACGGCAGTTTCCACAGCGAAGACACCGGGGTGCACCATCACGGCTTCGACCGGGAGCTGATTGCCAGCCACGCCCGCGCGGCCGGCTTCACAGGAGTTACGGTGTCCGACGCCAGCATCATCCACAAGCCCGAGGGAGATTTTCCGGTGTTCATATTGCGGGCAACGCGCGCCGATTAGACCAGCCAGACCTCGTCGCCAACGGCAACAGAGCCTTCATTCCTTGACGGGCCCGTTCGGCGCGAATGGTCAATCCAGATCCGGATGGATGCCCGGGTTCCGTCAGGGGTTATGCAGGCGTAACCGGGGCTCGAGTGATTCATAAACCACCAACCGGTTTCGCCCGGTTTCCTTGGCGTGGTACATCGCCTTGTCCGCCATGGATACCGTCTGGTCGAAACTTCCACCGTGCCAGGTCGCAATGCCAATGGACACCGTCATCCGGAGCAGGTGCTCTTTATAGGTCACGCGACAGTCCGCGACCCGTTGCAGTATTTTTTCGCCGAGAACCAGCAGGTCGGTCTGCCCGGAGCCGTAAACCAGGACCATGAACTCCTCGCCACCCCAGCGACCAAAACTGTCCACCTTGCGAATCGTCTTCTGAACGGTCTTGGCGAAGGCCTTAAGCGCAAGGTCCCCGGCATCGTGGCCGTATCGATCGTTAATCCGTTTGAAGTGATCAATGTCGATCAGCATGATCGAGAAGCTGTCTCCCAGACGACTGCAACGCAGCACCTCCAGGTGCCCGCGACTGATCAGACTGCGGCGGTTGTCCACGCCCGTCAGCTCGTCGGTCAGCGCCAGGCGTTTGAGCATATGGTTTGCGTGCTCGAGTTCACCGGTGCGCTGATGCACCTTTTTCTCAAGGGTTTCGTTGGCCTCCCGGAGCTTGTCGAGGAGATCCTCCAGTTGGTGCTGCTGTTCAATTTCAGTGGAGATATCCCGGATAATTCCGACGAAGTGTGAGGTCTTGCCACGCCTGTCCCGAATAGGGTTGATAACAAGGTTATTCCAGAACAACGTGCCGTCTTTACGGAAGTTGCGCAACGTGATGCGGATCGACTCCTCGTGCCGGATGGCCTCCCGGATTGCCTGGACTTCAGGCTGATCCTGCTGTTGACGGTTCAGGAACCGGCAGTTGTGACCGAGGACTTCGCCTTCGGTGTAGCCGGTCATCTCCAGAAAACTCTGGTTGCTGTAGATGATCGGCTGATCGTTGCTCGCTTCGGTGATCAGCACGCCCTCACCGGTGGACTCCACGGCACTTTTGTAGAGGCGTAAGCGATCACTCGTTCTCCGGTTCTGGCTCACAAAGGCCGCGGCGAAGAGCACAATCACCATAAACAGAACAATGACCTCCTGAATCAGCAGCGCAGTGCCCTGCCACGAGCCTGTCAGGAAGGGACTCTCGCCGGCGGCAGTGGCTATCGCTGCATAAAATGCCACCGTGGCGGCGAGCGCGGCACCGGGCAGGGGGCCCAGGCGCACCGCTGCCCAGAAGGGCGCGAGCATGGCCAACAGCGGCCACAGCACAAGCATATGGCCGGCGTTGATGCCTGCGTTAAACACCAGAAAACAGGTGAGCAGGGTCGTGATCACCAACCCTGTCCACTCAAGGCTCCCGGCCGAGAGATACCAGGCGTCAGGCCAGTAGGCCCGATAATTGAACGCCATGTGCAGGATCGGGGCCAGCGCGATCAGACCGGTTGCGTCACCAAACCACCAGATGCGCCAGAGCATCGTGAACGGTGACGGATCGAGCAGCACGTAGGCGTAGACCGACGCACCCGCCAGGGCAGCCACAGGCGAGGCGACGAAAAACACCACAAGGATGAATACTGCGAGCTCCCGGGGTTCGCTCCAGTCCGGCGAAAAGCGCCCACTGCGGCAACTCCGGGTGATGATCAGGGCCGCCAGCGCGCACTCAGCCACGTTAACAAGCCCAAACAGCACAGAAGCCAGTAACGGGAACGCGGAATAGTCGGCCATCACTTCGGCGAGAAGCACAGCAACCGCCAGCCCGGGCCACTGTCGGGGTCGCAGCGCCAACAGTGCAGCGAGCAAAACAGCATTGGGGGGCCAGAGAACGGCGATACCAGAGGGCAGACTGACAAAAAGCACGCCGATCAACGCGAAAACATAGTACAGCAGGCCAACCCCGAGGCAGGCGAGTATAGACATAAACATGCGCAACTCCCTCGCTCATGCCTGATGCCAACGGATGGAACATCTCCCCTGCCTGCCTCCGGGCTCACGCACGAGGTTACCCGAAGGGCCCTTTGGAAGACGGCCTTACCACCCATCTAACATAGGCCCGATACTGCGAGACGCGCAAGTAACGCGTCGCAACATTAATGTCAGCCTGTGCCCACCCGGCGCATCTCAACCTATCAGGTACACCCCAGAACGAGGGGGACATCGGGCGATAGCGACCGTTACTGATAGTCGTCTCCGGGAAGTCGTTCGTATGGTCAACGGATTAAGTACAGTGATGAACGGGAGGTTGCGATGCCGTTAACAGACGACGAAGAATCAAGAATCATTGAAATGGCCTGGGAGGACCGCACACCGTTTGAAGCCATTGAACATCAGTTCGGCCTGCGCGAAGCGGAGGTGATCAAGCTGATGCGCCGTTGCCTGAAACCGGGCAGCTTCCGGTTATGGCGAAAGCGGGTCAGCGGCCGGTCAACGAAGCACCTGAAATTACGAAGTCCAAACGTCAGCCGGGGCTATTGCCCGACCCAGTACAAGCCCCGCTGAGCGACCGGTCGTCCACCTCCGGCGATTCACCCGGTGACCGTACTGGTGATGCCGGCCGTGCCGCGACAGGATAGCCAGACAGCCAACCGATCGGCGCGCCCCGCCGGCAACTGCGGCACGGCTGTCCGTCAGTCTGCGCCCGCTGGTAGCACCCCGGTGGCTTCGGTCTCGCCGCCCTGCATCTCAGCCATCATCCATTCCTTGAACGCCTTCATGCCGGCGGTCAGCGGCCGCTGTTTACGGTAGACGAGGTAGAATGCCCGATGAGTGTCCAACGGGATATTGAACGGCACGATCAGTTGGCCGGCATTGATTTCACGGGACGTCAGGGTACTGTCGGCCAGTGCCACACCAAGGCCCTCCTGGGCTGCGGCGGTCGCCAGCTGACCACTGGACATCTGCAGGTTGTGCCGCACGGTAATGAAGTCAACACCGGACAGTTGCAGCCAGTTCTCCCATTCCCACTTGCGCTTGCTGACGTAGATCAGCGTGTGGTTGGCCAGGTCCGCCGGCGTCGTCAGCGGGTATTTGCCCTTGAGCAACCGCGGACTGCACACCGGTACCAGGGTGACCTTGCGCAGGAAATGCACTTCAATCTCGTCCCAGTCGCCGTTACCGAAATAGATCGCCATGTCGGTGCTGGTTCGGTCGAAGTCCAGCAGACCCATGGAGGCATTAATTTCCAGGTCAATGTCCGGATACAACTCCTGGAACCGGCTCATCCGCGGCATCAGCCAGCGGGTCAGGAAGTTCGGCGCGACGCTGATTTTCACCACGTTGCTTTCCTGCCCCGCCGTCAGGCGTTCGGTGGCCATTTCGATCTCGTCAAAGGCGTGGCGGACAGAGGTCAGGTACTGCTCTCCCTCCGCCGTCAGAGTCACCTGACGACCGATGCGACTGAACAGCGCCACTCCCAAGTTTTCCTCAAGGGTCTTGACCTGATGACTGACCGCAGACGCCGTCACAAACAATTCCTTTGCGGCGGCGGCAAAGCTCCTATGGCGAGCTGATGACTCAAAAACGCGAAGCGCGTTCAACGGCGGCAGGTGTCGCATGCCTTCTCTCTATTGATGAAATATTTTCACTATTCTGCTTAGAAAGCATCGCTTTTTCAACGCTCGGACGCGTCTTATTATTGGGGTCAACGAAGCAATACACTCCCCACGCAAGGACACCACACCATGACTGACCAAACTCCCAGACTGAACCGGCACGGCAGCGTTGATGTTGACTACTATTTGCAGGTCGCGATGAAGCAGCGCAGTGAGTACATCGGCAGCCTCTCGTCAGCGCTTAAGGCAAGGATCAAGGCATTTTTCCACATCTCCCTGCCAACCACCTCAACCAGTCACTGAGCATGACCCCGGTGAACGCCTGCTCCCGGGGGACAGTCAGCGGCTGATTACGCCGGAGGGTCATGCCCTCCGGCTGCGCGACCTGTAGACTG
>JAWVWU010000169.1:0-5425 GCA_033723595.1 Marinobacter sp.
CGCACCGCAAACTTGGCGGCGTTGTAGGCACTCTGCTTGGGCACCCCGATCAGGCCAAACACACTGGAGATGTTCACCACGTGGCCATCACCGGACGCAATCAGATGAGGCAGGAAGGCACGGGTTCCGTGGGCAACGCCCCAGAAGTCGATGTCCATGATCCAGCGGAAATCGTCGTCCGTCATTTCCCGTACCGACGCGGACAGGGCCACGCCAGCGTTGTTGATCACCAGGTTGACCTGGCCGAAGTCCCCGACGACCTGTTCGGCGTGGGCGTATATCGCGTCCCGGTCCGCCACGTCGAGAACGTAGGTGCGCACCTCGGCCGAACCACAGTTGGCGGCCGTTTCCTTGAGTCCTGTCTCGTTGACGTCCGACAGCGCCAGCCGACAACCACGAGCTGCCAGCGCCTGAGCCAGGGCACGGCCAATGCCCGACCCGGCGCCGGTCACGACGGCCACTTTGTTGGTGAGTTCTTTCATGCGGGGTAACCTCTTGTTGTTGCAGGGTGGGTTGGAGCGCATTCGAGCCTGATCGGTGCTACCACGGATCCGGGCAATCGCTGACGCACGCTCTGCTCTGTATTAAAGCAGATACTTTAACGAAGCCCAGCATAGCGCGCACGAGGTTTCCGGTAATGGCAGCGGGCACAGACAACGTCGGGCGCTGCGGTCATTACCGAAGCGTCCGCCCGGACCGTCATGTTTCGGGACGACCCGGGCGACTTTCGCTACACTGTCGGTTCATCGGATAACGCGGACACGGATTATGGAATGGAGTCTTACCCACCTCTGGCTGATTCTGGCGCTGGCGCTGAGCCTGGCGGAGCTGACTTCGGGCGTACTGGTCTTGCTGGCGCTCGGCGTCGCAGCTGCTCTCACGTCTTTGCTGGCGTACGCAGGGGCAGCTTTTGAATGGCAACTGGTTGGCATGGGCGTGCTGTCAGGGCTTCTGGTCCCGTTGGCAATCTGGGTTATCCGGCCCCGGTTCTCACCCCGTGGTGTCTCCTATGGCACCACCGGCACCGGCGTGGAACACGGCACCCGCTATCGCACGGTCATCCGGGATTTTGATGCGGCGACCGGCATCAAGATAAACGGCGATTTCTACCGGATACGGGTCGCCGAGACAGATGAGACTAGCTTGCCCCCCGACACCGACGTACTGTTTGATCAGTTTGACGGCACAACCGCGATCGTTCATCGAATCACACCCCGCATGGAGCAATAAGCATGGAAACTTTTCTTACGCCCAGTCTGATTCTCAGTCTGATCTTTGTGGTGATCGGCATTTTCATCATCGCCAAGGGCCTGGTGATTGTACGCCAGTCCGAGGTCATGGTGATTGAACGCCTGGGATCGTTTAACCGGGTGCTGGAGAGCGGCGTCAATATCATTGTGCCGTTCATTGAGCGCCCGCGGCCAATCACCATGATCCGCTACGTCCGTATGGGCGATGACTATCATCCGGTGACCACCGACGAAATCCGCATTGATCGCCGGGAAACGGTGATGGATTTTCCGGGCCAGCCGGTGGTGACGACCGACAACGTCACCGTGAAAATCAACGGCGCGCTTTATTACCAGATCATCGACCCCCGCCGGGCCGTCTACGAGGTGGCAAACATGAGCCAGGCGGTGGAAGTTCTGGCCAAAACAACCCTGCGTTCGGTGGTCGGCAAGATGGAACTGGACAAGCTGTTCGAGTCCCGCGCCGAAGTGAACAACGCGATCCAGGCAGAAATGGAGGAGGCGGCCTCCAAGTGGGGGGTCAAGCTGACTCGTGTCGAAGTCCAGGACATCAGCATGCCGGAAGAGGTGGAAAACGCCATGCGCCTGCAAATGGCCGCTGAACGTAAACGCCGGGCGACCGTCACCGAGGCGGAAGGCGAGAAATCAGCCGCCATCGCCATGGCGCAGGGCCAGCGGGAGTCGGCCATTCTCAACGCCGAGGGCGACAAGCAATCGGCGATTCTCCGCGCCCAGGGCGAGCAGGAGTCGATCAGGCTGGTGCTGAGCGCCATCGGGGAATCGGAAGAGAACAAGCGTACCGTTGTCGGCTACCTGTTGGGCCAGAGCTACATCAAGGCCCTGCCGACCATGGCCCAGGATGGCGAGCGTGTTTTCGTCCCTTACGAATCGTCCGCGCTGCTGGGGTCCATGGGCATGTTCCGGGAACTGGCCGGCTCACCAGAGGATCTGGTCCGCAAGTCCCTCAAGGACAGCGATCTGCGCGGCGGCTTTGTGGCGTCGGCCGGCAGCTGAGCGGATTGAACCGCTCAGCCCAGCAGGTGATCGAGGGGGCGCTGGTAACTGGGCGCGAACACCTCAAGGAAATAGGCAACTTCGGGCAATGACTCGGTTTGCAGACGCTCATGAATCTGCGCGGCAGCCGGCTCGAATTCCTTGTTACCCGCCTGAATCTCGGCCTGGCACTTGAGCCAGGCCGAGAGCCGGTCCGCCGCCTTGATGATCTGCTTGACCTCCGGGTCCCAGCCGGACTCCTGAATATAGGGTGCCATGGCGGCACGGAGGTCGTCCGGCAACAACGCCAGCAACTCGTGCTGTGCCTTGTGTTCTATATCACCAAACGCCTCCCGCATGACCTCCGAATGGTACTTCACCGGCGTCGGCATATCCCCGGTGATCACTTCGGTGGCATCGTGGTACAACGCGGCCGCCGCGACATGATCGGCATTCACCTGTCCCCCGAAGTGGCGATTGCGAATCAGCGCCAGGGCATGAGCCAGGGTGGCCACTTCCCAGGAATGTGTCGCCACATTCTCCTCGATGGCGTTTCGCATCAGCCCCCACCGCCTTATCCAGCGTAACCGGCTCACGTAAGCAAAAAAGTGGCTGACCGGATGTGTCATGACCGTGGTGTCCTTTTACAGAAGTTTTAAGTCCGTCGCTTCAGGCAACAGGTTAGCGGTGCTACTATAAAAATGAATACATGTTCATAACTTAACTTCGATCTGGATGGGCCGACCCGACCATGACATCAAGGCGCCTCACTGCACTTATTGTGCTGGTTGCATCGTTCTGTGCCAAGGAGGTGGCGGCCGAAACCCCGATCAGGGTGGGCGTCTACAACTTTCCGCCCGAAGCCGAGGTGGCCGCCAGCGGTCAGATCGGCGGCCTTGTCACCGACCTGATAGCTGCGCTCAACACCCGGCAGACCGCCTTTCACTTCGTGCCGGTGGTCACATCCTCGCTGCGACGCTACATCGACTTCAGTGACCACCGCTACGACGTGATTTTTTTCGAGGATATGAGCTGGGGCTGGTCAGGCGCCGAGGTTGAGGCGACGCGACCGCTGCTGGCGGATACCGAGGTCTACGTGGCGCTGCGAAAGCCTGGCCGCGACCAGTCATTTTTCGATGACCTCAGCAAGCGCCGTCTGGTGGCCATGCTCGGCTACCACTACCAGTTTGCCAACGGCGATATCAGCGAACCTTCTCTGCGCAAGCACTTCAACATCGAGTTGTCACACAGTCACCGGCGTAACCTGGAACTGATCCTGGCCGATCGACCTTCGGTGGCCGAGGTGACAGTCGTAAGCCGCGCCTTTCTGGCCACGTACCTGACGCAGCACCCTGACAGCCGGGACAAGCTGCTGGTGTCCGACCACCCCGACCAGTCCTATCAATTGCGCGCCCTGCTTCAGCCGGCCGGCGTTATCGACGCCCGGACCCTTGAAACACTGCTGCAGCCAATGATCGAGGACGGCAGCTACCGGCGGATGGTAGAACAGCACCATCTGCAACTACCGGAAGGTGGGCTGTTCAATCCCTGATCGGGATTCGGGCTCAACCGGTCTTGAGCTCGAATCGTACCGCCACCTCACCGTCCTTACCGGCCTGGGCATCGGTCACCGGGTCACGCACGAAAAGCTGCTTCGCCTGGACCTCGTAAGTATCCTGCAGTTGACGCTGGATCCAGCTGCTGCGGGCCCTGGCCAGGTCCTGCAACGCCTCGCCGGAGACCGTCTTGTCATCGGTCAATTGACCGACCAGGGCCTGCTCCCACGCCTGATCACTCAACGTGCCGCCCTCGGCCGCGCGGGTCGCCTGCTTGAAAGCGGGTAGTGGTTTAGCCGTACTGACCCGCCGGTAGCGCTGCTCGAGACGATCGATCCGTTGGGTCTGACTCATATCCGGGGTGATCCCCAGAGCCTGGAACAGCGTCTGGCGCTTGAGGGCCGGGCCATCCAGTGCAGGCGTTGCCGCGCCGCGAACACTGAGAATCAGCTTCGACCGGGCCTTCAGCGCCTTGGCGAGCGCTGCCAGCTTTTTCTGTTCCGACTCCGGCAGGGTGGCCTGTCCCGGGGCGAAGTGGACCTCACTGAGTTCTGCGCCGCTCAGCCCCGCCAGGTCCGCGACCGAACCCAGGATACTGAACGGCGAAGTGGCCGCCTTGACGATCAGATTGACAAAGGTGCGCATCACCACCTGTCCAATCTGGAAGTCCGGCTGGCTGAGATCGCCGGCAATGGGCAGCTCGATCACGATACGACCGTCGTTGTCTCTCAACAGAGCCAGGCCGAGCTTGACCGGTGCGCTGACCGCCTGATCACTGGCCACGGCATCCCCGAGTGCCATTTGCCGCAGCTCAACATGGTTGTTCGCGTCGATGCGGGAGCCATCGATCTTGTAGTCCAGATTCAGTCCGAGCTTGCCACCGTCGACCCGGTAGCCCAGATAGCGCGCAAAGTACGGGCTCAGCACAGGCAGTCCCAGGTCGTTCAGGGTAACCTTGAGTCGGGTCTGCTCATCGCTGCCAAGCGTGGCAATGTCACCATCGATCTTGAGGGCACCAAGGTCATCGACCTTGCCGGTGAGATCCAGCTTGCCCCGCTGCGGGCTGATGTTGCTCAACCCCGTCAGCGAGCCATCGAGCTGGTGCAGACGACTCTTGAACACCGGGTCCAGGGTACGGTCGGCATAGCGTATCTCACCCTGATCCAGGGCCAGTTTGCTGATCCGGAAAATAAAACCGGCGCCCTGGCTGTCGGATGACGCAGTCGTGTCTTGCGCCTTCGCTGACGATGAAGCCGGCTCGTCCGTCGCCGGCGGCAGTGCGCTTTGCAGGTTGTAGACGCCATCCTCGTTGCGGGCCACGTTCACCATCGGTTTCGACAGCGTGAGCGTGCCGATTTCCAGGCGAGCCGGGCTCAGGTTGTATTCGACCGGATCAAGACTCAGCGACTGCCAGCTCACCAGGGGCGTATCGCTGTTCGGCAACCTCAGATCAAGGCCATCAACCTGACCTCGACCACTGAACGTACCGGTCATCGGTTGGTTCTGGCCGTCAAGATTGAGCTTGCCGTTCACGCTCAGGGCGCCGTCACGGATGGTCACGCCGGCGACCTGGTTCAGATAGGGCTGGAACGGTGCCAGCGCAAGTTTGCTGCCCTCCAGCACCGC
>JAWVWU010000170.1:0-5423 GCA_033723595.1 Marinobacter sp.
CCTTTTTTTTATTTCATTCGTAACAGTGTCACAGGTCACTGCTATGATGCCAAAAACAGCGCCCGAAACCATGGCTTTTTACCGCCTCGACGCGCTATTTACCGGGCACTTCAGGACACGCGACAATCAACGACCCGTTTAACCGATTAACGGAATTGCATAGGCTGCTATCCGTTGAGTTATACTGTTGCGTTTACGACTTCCAGGCGATGCCGTTTTCGGTGAAACCGCTCGCCGTTCAAGGAAACTCATACTCAGGAATCGAACCATGCGACTAGCCTCCCGTTTCATTATCGTCATTCTGCTGCTCGGCGCGGTGCTTGGTGGCATCTTTGGCTACAAGTTCTACCAGTTTGGCCAGATGAAGGCGCAGTTCTCCCAACCCCAGCCACCGGCCGTGGTCTCGGCCACCACCGCAAAAGACGAGCAGTGGCTGCCAGCGAGCAAAGCGGTCGGCAGCGTCAAGGCGATCAACGGCATCAAGGTGGCGAACGAAGTGCCCGGCGTGGTTGAAACCATCAACTTCGATTCCGGCGACCGGGTCAAAAAAGGCGACCTGCTGGTGCGGCTGAACGCAGCCATTGATGAAGCGGCGTTGCGCACCCGCAAAGCGGAGGCAAAGCTGGCCGAGCAGGAATTCCAGCGGGTGTCCGACCTGCTGCCCAAGCGGGCTATTTCACAGTCCCAGTACGACGAGGCAAAGTCGAACCTGGACGCAGCCCGGGCCGGTGTCAACGAAGCCGAGGCGCAACTGAGCAAGAAAATCATCCGCGCGCCGTTTGACGGCACACTGGGTCTGCGTCAGGTGGATCAGGGCGAGTACCTGGCCACGGGCTCGCCAATTGTCGAGATCAACATGCTCGACCCGATCTACGTGGACTACACCGTGCCGGAGAAAGCGCTGGCCGAGCTGGATACCGGCTACACCGTTCGGGTCAACGTGGCCGCGGTGAAGGACAGGACCTTCGAGGGCAAGGTGACCGCGATCGATACCTCGATCAATCCCCAAAGCCGAACCGTGCGGGTGCGCGCGACTTTGCAGAATCCGGACCTGCTGCTCAAACCCGGCATGTTTGCCACGGTCATGACCGAGCAGCCACAGACCCGCGACGTGGTGACCATCCCCCGTACCGCGGTGTCCTACAACACCTATGGCGACTACGTGTTCGTGATCGAGAAAAACGAGGACGGCAAACAGGTCGTCAAACGTCGCTCGGTGGAATCCGGCGAGACCCGCAATGGCCGGGTGGCGATTGTTACTGGCCTCAAAGCGGGCGAGCAGGTGGTCTCCAAAGGCCTGCTGCGGTTGCGGGCCGGTCAGGCCGTGACCATTCAGGATGAAGCGGATAAACCGGCCAAGTCATCAGCGGAGGCGTCCGAGTAATGCGTTTCACCGACCTGTTCGTCAAGCGGCCGGTTCTGGCAACGGTTATCAGCCTGCTGATACTGCTGCTCGGTGCCCGCGCTGCGATGGAAATGGAGATCCGGCAGTACCCGGAACTCGAAAGCACGACCGTCACGGTCACCACCGCCTACCCCGGCGCCAGCTCCGACCTGATCAAGGGCTTTATCACGACCCCCCTGCAACAAGCCATTGCCGAAGCCAGCGGGATCGACTATCTGACGTCAACCAGCACGCAGGGCAAGTCCACGATTGAAGCGAAGATGAACCTGAACTACGACGCCAACGCGGCCCTGGCAGAAATCCAGGCCAAGGTGGCCAGTCAGCGCAACGTGCTGCCGGCAGAAGCTCAGGATCCCGTCATCACCTCCACCACCGGTGATTCCACCGCGCTGATGTACATTGCGTTTTACAGTTCCGAGCTGAAAGTACCGCAGATTACCGACTATCTGACCCGGGTGGTGCAGCCCAAACTGCAGGCACTGTCGGGCGTCGGCAAGGCGCGGCTGATCGGCCGCCAGTATGCGTTGCGCATCTGGCTGGACCCCGACCGTCTGGCGGCTGTCGACATGACCCCACGGGAAGTCCGGGACATCCTGCTTAAGAACAACTACCAGGCGGCTGTCGGCAACACCAAGGGCAAGTACACTGAAATCAGCATGACCAGTGACACCGATGTGGGTGACCCGGACCAGTTCAAGAACATCGTGGTCAAGGAAACCGACGGCTCGCTGATTCATCTGAGCGATATTGCCCGGGTCGAGCTGGGTTCCGAGTCCTACGACCAGCTCGCCCTTTACAAAGGTAAGCCGGCCACCTACGTGGCGATTGAGCTGTCGCCGGGCGCCAACCCGCTGACCGTGGCGGGCCTGGTCAAGAAAGCCTTGCCCGACATCCGCCAGCAGTTGCCGTCCGGTCTCGGCCTGCGCCTGGCCTATGACGCCTCTGAATTCATCCAGGACTCCATCCAGGAGGTCATCAAGACCCTGGGTGAGGCTCTGGGTATTGTACTGATCATTGTCTTTGTCACCCTCGGCTCGTTCCGCGCGGCGATTGTGCCATCCGTCGCCGTGCCTCTGTCCCTGGTTGGCGGCGCGTTCGTCATGCTGCTGCTGGGCTTCTCACTGAACCTTCTGACATTGCTGTCGATGGTTCTGGCGATCGGTCTGGTGGTCGATGATGCGATCATCATTGTGGAAAACATCCATCGCCACATCGAGGCCGGTGAATCACGCTTTCATGCGGCCATCAACGGTGCCCGCGAGATGGCGACACCGATCATTGCCATGACCACCACACTGGTCGCGGTGTATGCGCCGATCGGGTTCATGGGGGGGCTGGTAGGCTCACTGTTCACCGAGTTTGCGTTCACTCTGGCCGGCACAGTGGTGATCTCGGGAATCGTCGCACTGACGCTGTCGCCCATGTTGTCCGGCAAGGTTCTCAAACCTCACGGCAACCCGGGCTGGTTCGAGAGCAAGGTCGAGAACAGCTTCAACGCCATCTCCAACGGCTACAAGCGTGCCCTGGGCTCGCTGATGCAGACCATCTCGGTGGTGGTTCTGTTTGCCGTGGTGGTGCTGGGGTCGATCTACTTCATGGTCAATTTCAGCAAAAACGAACTGGCGCCTACCGAAGACCAGGGCATCCTGTTCTACCAGGGTCAGGGCCCACAAACCTCCACGCTGGACTACCTGCGCGAAGGTGGCGATGAGATCCAGAAGCGAATGGAAACCGTCGATGGCTATAACGAGGACTTCCAGATCATCGGTCTGACCGGGCCCAACGCCGTGTTCGGCGGGTTCAAGATGGCACCCTGGAGCCAGCGCGACATTTCCCAGTTCCAGGTCCAGCCCAACCTGCAGAATGAACTGAAAAACGTCACCGGACTGCAGACGGCGGTGTTCCCGCGGCCGTCCCTGCCCGGCTCGGGCGGCGGTCTGCCGTTCCAGTTTGTACTGACCACCGGTGACAGCTACGAGACCCTGAACGACGTCGCCGACAAACTGCTGGGCAAAGCCATGCAGAGCGGTAACTTCATGTTCCTGCAGAAATCCATCGACTTCGACAAACCGGTCACCCGCATCCATGTGGACCGCGACCGCGTCGCCGATCTGGGCCTGTCGATGCAGGAGGTCGGCCAGGCCTTGTCGAGCATGCTGGGCGGCGGTTACATCAACCGGTTCAGCATGGAGGGTCGGTCCTACCAGGTGATTCCGCAGGTGGATCAGGACTTCCGTCTGGACGCCCAGGCGCTGAATAACTACTACATTCGCGCCAGCAGCGGCGAATTGGTCTCTATGGGCAGCGTGATCAGCTTTGAACGCGGTGTCGAGCCGTCACAGCGGAGCCAGTTCAACCAGCTTAACTCGTTGACACTACAGGGCGTCCCGACCCCCGGTGTGGCTGCGGGTGATGCCATGGCGTACATGGAAAAAACGGCCAAGGAAGTGATGCCCCAGGGCTTCACCTACGATTACACCGGGCAGACCCGCCAGCTGGCCACCCAGGGCAATGCGCTGATGGTGACCTTCTTCCTGTCGTTGCTGGTGATCTACCTGGTTCTGGCGGCGCAGTTTGAGAGCTGGCGTGACCCGCTGATCATCCTGGTGTCAGTGCCCATGTCCGTGGCGGGCGCCATGGCCTTTATCATGCTCGGTTTTGCCAGTATGAACATTTACACCCAGGTTGGGCTGATCACGCTGATCGGGGTGGTGTCGAAGAACGGCATCCTGATTGTGGAGTTCGCCAATCAGCTTCAGCAGCAGCGAGGGTTGTCGAAACGTGAAGCCGTGATTGAGGCCGCCGCCATCCGGCTGCGACCGATCATCATGACGTCATTGGCCCTGATCGTGGCGATGGTCCCGTTGTTGATTGCCATCGGTCCGGGTGCTGAAAGCCGGTTTGCCATCGGCCTGACCATCTCGGCAGGCCTGGGCATCGGCACGCTGTTCACCCTGTTCGTATTGCCGGCGTTCTACATCCTGCTGGGCCGCCAGCATCACGACGAAGACGGTGATGGCGACTCTGGCAGCAACAGCCCGGCAACCAGTCCGGCGCACTGACGCCGGCTGACAGCCACGCAACACAGCCCGGCCATCATCGATGGACCGGGCTTTTTTGTGGGCGAGGATGCTCGGTTTGCCACGGAATCCACGGAATAAATAACGATAAGTGGCCACGGACGGCACGGACGTTCGCGTTAATGTTTTAACTTTTTTCGTGTTCTTCCGTGGATTCCGTGGCAGAGCCGCTATCGAGCCGCAGCGTGACGCCGTCATCTGCGGCTCGATTCCGGGCGCCTGTTCGTTGTAGTCTGGAGGTCCGCCCACCGACTTGCCCTGGACGACCTGTGACCCTCGGTACCCTGTTCTGGATCTTTCTGCTCAGCTTTCTGGCCTGGTACTGGTGGCGGGCCAAGGCGATCAAGGATTTCGTGATAACCGCGGCCCGGGCCCACTGCCGCAAAATGGATGTCCTGCTGCTGGACGATGCTGTCTACCTGCGCGGTCTCTGGTTCAAACGCGATCACACGGGTCAGCTGCGGGTATGGCGACGCTTCCTGTTTGACTTCACGACCACCGGTGAGGAACGCTACCTGGGCCGAGTCATCATGCTGGGCCAGGTTATCGAGCGCATTGAACTGCAGCCTCACCGATTCGAGCCTGATCCCTACTGATACCGCAACCATCCGCCTGACTGACGCCGGCTCTACGGCCGATCTGCCCCCCTAATCCTGGCCGGGCGAGCTGCAACAAACCGTTACCCGGCTGTCATCGGATTGTCATCTGACTGTCGCATTCTGAGGCCTTCCTACCCCTGGCCGTCTGATTTTAATGAGGTTATCGATGCAATCAGTTAGCTGTCGACTGCTTATCCGCCTTTGGTTTGTCCTGGCCACTCTGCCCGGACTGGCGTCCGCTCACGATCTGGAGATCCACGGTTCCAACACCATCGGTGCCACCCTTGCCCCGATGTTGATGACCGGCTTCCTTGAACAACTGACCGGACAACCGGTCAC
>JAWVWU010000171.1:0-5410 GCA_033723595.1 Marinobacter sp.
AACGGCACGCTGGTCATCAAGGACCGCATCAAGGACGTGATCAAGACCGGCGGCGAGTGGCTGTCGTCACTCGACCTGGAAAACCTGATCAGCCAGCACCCCGGTGTTGCGGGCGCCGCCGTGGTGGGTGTGCCCGATGATAAGTGGGGCGAGCGGCCACACGCCGTGGTAGTGGTCAAACCGGGCGAGAACGTGGACATCGAATCGATCCAGAGCCATCTGCAGCAGTTCGTGGACTCAGGGGAGATCAACAAATGGGCAATTCCACAACAAATTGATTTCGTTGATGATATTCCGAAAACCAGCGTTGGCAAGATCAACAAGAAATTGATCCGGGACCAGCTCAAGTAAGTTCTTTCCCCCACCGCGCGCTGTCCGGCGCGCGGTATTCCCGCGCCCTTCCAGATGTCCTTTTTGTCACTGTTATTCGGCCAATCGTTGACGCTAGACTGAGTCGCAGATCAACCAGTTCCCAACGGTTTGGTGTATCGGACTCCGGCTTCCCGGGCTCCGGATACGTTGGGCACAACTGTCATCAGGGAGCCTTTTCAATGAGCAAATTCGTGCGCCGTTTTCTTCTCGTGTCCAGCTTCTACCTGCTGGGATCCGCGGCAACCGCCCAGCAACTGAACATCGGCGCCGGCCGGGTGGAGTCCATGCCGGAGGATGACCTTGAGGTCGCGGAAGAGGCCTTCGACCTGGCCAGCGGTCTGCGCCAGCAACTGGGGATTACCCGCCAGGAGTCTGCCGGCGCAGTCGCGTCACTGCTGGGCTACGCACGGGGGCAGCTTGCCTCGGCGGAACTGGACCCGATCGAATCGATTCCGGACATCCAGAATCTGTTACGGGAAGGCGCTGCCGGCACCCCGGTGACGGCGATCAGTTCACGGCATGGCCTGCACCATGCGCTGGAATCGACCGGACTCAACCGCATGGCGATCGAGCCGGTCGCGGTCGTCATGCTTGACTACCTGAATGCCCAGGGCATCGGCCCCGAGTTGCATTCCGACCTTGCAGCCGTCTGGCTTAACCGCACCGTCTGACACACGAGGCGCGTTAACCACAGCGCCCTCAGGCAAAGTCATACTCACCGCCTTTTTCAAGCGCCTGCCGGTAGGCAGGCCTTGCGTGGATCCGGCGCACATAATCGACGATGTTGGGACGGTTGGCACCGACCAGGCCCCGGGCGACCGATGCCTCAAGCGGGAAACTCATCTGGATGTCGGCGGCGCTCAACCGGTCGCCCAGAAACCACTCATGGTCGGCCAGGTGGGCGTCCACGAAATCCATATGGGTGTCGATCTGCGGGTTTATGAAACTCTCGTTGGTTTTAGCCACGATCCCTTTCGCCACCGGTTTGATAAAAAACGGCATCGGTGACGTACGGATCTTCTCGAACACCAGCCGCATGACCAGCGGCGGCATCAGCGACCCTTCCGCGTAGTGCAGCCAGTAGCTGCAGTCGAGCCAGGCCCGGCTACCGGGTTCCGGCAACAGCGACTCGCGCCCGTAGGTGTTCGCCAGATACTCGATGATGGCACCCGACTCGGCAACGGTCAGATCGCCATCCGTGATCACCGGAGATTTGCCCAGAGCGTGAACTTTTTTCAGGCTGGCCGGTGCCATCATGGTTTCCGGATCGCGCTCGTATCGCTGAATCTCATAGGGCAGTGCAAGCTCTTCCAGCATCCACAGAATCCGCTGGGAGCGGGAATTATTGAGGTGGTGAACGGTGATCATGAACGTACTCCTTTACGGATAAAACGGACCGCGACCCACAGCATGGGGCGCGATTGACTCTGGAGCCTGCCCGGGGTTCAACGGCTGTGCAGGTTGGTAAACGCAAAATCGACCTCAGGTTGTCGGCCGGAAATGATATCCGAGATGGCCGCTGCCGAGCCACAGGAGTGGGTCCACCCCAGGGTGCCGTGGCCAGTGTTGAGGTAAAGATTCCGGAAATGGCTCTTGCCGATATAGGGCACGTTAGACGGCGTTGCCGGTCGCAGTCCCGCCCAGAATTCTGCCTGGTCCCAATAGCCAGCCTCGGGCATGACCTCAGCGGAACGGCGGACAATCGCCTGACACCGGGTTCTGTTCAGGGCCCGGCTGTATCCGTTGAGCTCGGCGGTTCCGGCGACCCGCATCCGGTCACCCAGTCGGGAATACACCAGCTTGTATTCGTCGTCAGTCAGGCTGACGGAGAAGGCAGCTTCGGCGTTTTTCACCGGAACCGTAATGGAGTACCCCTTCGCCGGATAGATGTTCAGTGACAGGCCCAGTTGACGCGCCATAGGGGCGCTGAAGCTGCCCAGGCTCAGCACGTAGCCATCCGCGCGCAGCGTCTGATGGTGCCCGTCGCAGATGGTGTGAACACCGAGCAGCGTGTCCCGGGTCTGGTCAAAACCGACGATTTCGTGACCATAACGGAACTCGACACCCGCCTCGGCCGCTTTCTCTGCCAGCGCCTGGGTGAACTTACGGGCATCACCCGACTCGTCGTCCGAGGTATAGGTCGCGCCGGCAATTCGCGCCTGTATCGGCTTTAACGCGGGCTCGATTTCGACGGCCCGAGCCGCGTCTATCACCTGGCGGTCACAGCCGAGCTCTCTCATGATACGGGCCGGCTCGAGCGCGCCCTGGAATTCTTTTTCATTGGTGTAGAAATGCAGGATGCCCTTGTCCAACTGGTCGTACTCGATGCCGGTATCCTGGCGCAACGCCTGCAATCGATCACGGCTGTAGGTGCCCAGGTTGACCATCTGGCGGATGTTGTAGGCTGCTCGGGCCGACGTGCATTCGGCAAGAAAGCGCAATCCCCAGCGCCACTGCGCCGGGTCGAGACGAAGTTTGAACAACAACGGCGCGTCGGGCTGGCTCAGCCACTTCAGCATTTTCCAGGGTGCTGACGGATTGGCCCATGGCTCAGCGTGGGAGACGGACACCTGCCCGCCGTTGGCATAACTGGTTTCAACACCGGCCTGTGCCTGCCGGTCAATCACTGTGACATCGTGGCCTGCCTGACGCAGGTACCAGGCTGTGGTCACGCCCACAACGCCCGCGCCCATGACCAGAATGTGCATGTTGCTCCTCCGTTTACTGACCTGAATACGCCGCCATTCCGGCGGCGAGTCGCCCGGGAATGGCCGTTTGCCGCGCGGGCGGTGGCAAAACCGACCAACCCGCTAACTGATTATAATGACCGTCATCGCCGAATGCGTTTAGACCATCAGCCGCCTGCCCGCTTGACCGTCCAGCCCCGGGCCTGGAGCAAGGGAACCAGCAGGTCCCGCTGGTCACCCTGGATCTCCACAACGCCTTCCCGGACAGTGCCTCCGACGCCGCAGCGGGCTTTCAGTTCTTTGGCAAGAGCCTTAAGCTCCTTCTCGGCCAGCGGAACCCCGGTAATCAGGGTGACGCCCTTGCCCTTGCGACCCTTGGTCTCGCGGCTGACCCGAACGATGCCGTCGCCGGTCGGGGCAGAGCTGTTACCGCACTGACAGGCCTCCACCGGCTGTCGGCAATCCGGACACATACGGCCCTGATCAGTCGAGAACACCAGGCCGCCGGCACCTCGTTTTTTCATGATTGACTCCTGTCACGACGACGAACCCGGCAGTCGGCAAAGCAGACTGCCCAACAGAGCGTACTATATCAGTGCACAGTCGACGGTGCTCAGGAGCCAATAAACAGTGCCAGCAACGTCAGAAAAAAACCCTTTTTACGGCGGGGCGTGGCCAGCGGGGAGAGTCGTATGGAGTCGGCCTCGGGGGTGTCTGCGTTCGCGGCCCTCCCGGGGTCATCCGGCACCAGGTCGGACCGGTCTTCAGCCAGGATTGCTCGCGCCCTGGACTCGTCTTCCTCATTGACCTGAAGCCGCACTCCGCCAAGCGCATCCGACAGCATCCACTGCATGTTGATGGTGTGCTCGTCCACCACCATGGCATCGATGCCCTCGGATTCCAGTCGCGCCCGTCCCAGGTGGGCCTCGTAGGGCAAGGAATAGTGGCCGACCGTCAACCAGGACACCGGCATCAGCCTTGCGGTGGGTATTTGGTGAACATCTCGGTGACCACCTCATGAATCAGCTTGCTGCGGGTCTCCGGCGACTGGTCGTCATTGAGGTGACGCTTGCTGATCGCCCGCCAGACAACCTGGTTGGTCCGGGTATCGACCAGTTCGACCACCAGCTTGCCTTCCTGTACCTGCTGAACCGGCGGTGCCGTGCCGAGACCAAAGCCGAACGGCCCCCGGCCAAGACCCAGGCCAAAACTCAGTCCAGAGGTATCCAGGCGCTCGACGTCCTCGATCCGGTAATGCACCAACAGATCGGCGGTCTCCGGCTCTGCCCGGGTCAGGCTCTTCGCCGTCAGTTCCTTTTCCAGTGCGTCACGGATGCGCGCACCGTCCAGCGAGACGGCTTTCTGCTTCTCGTCGTCCGTAGCGAACGCCCACGTTCGATACTGGCTGAAGGTCGCGCTGGCGTTGTAGTCAGTCACCACATTGCTGGCGCACCCTGTCAGAGCCAGCAACAGCATCGACGCTAGAAAGATACGCATGATTAACAACTCCTTCGTGGTCAGACTATAGAACCAGTATACGCACGTAAGACTGCAAGAGACGCCCTCAGCGGATGTCCAAACTGTAATCCATACCGTGTGCCTGGCAAAACGCGATCAGCGCATCCACATGCTCGACCGTCAGCCGGACGCTCGCACTGACACCGACCTGATACTCAACGGACTCAAGCGAGGCCTGGTGCTGATCACACCAGTGACGCAAAGGTTGCTCGTCGGCAAACGACATCGCGACGCGGACCGTCTCCATTGGCTTGTGCACCACCCGGCCTACATCAGCCAGCACGCGCTCAGTGGCACCGGCATAGGCTCGCACCAGGCCGCCCGCGCCCAGCTTGATGCCGCCAAAATAGCGGATAACCACCACCGCCACATCGCCCAGCGCCTTGTGTTGAATCACATTCAGAATGGGCTTGCCGGCCGTGCCTGAGGGTTCGCCATCGTCGTTCATGCCGGCCTCGGCGGCGGAGCCCGGCCGGCCAATCTGATACGCCCAGCATACGTGGCGGGCATCGGGATGATCTGCCCATGCCCGGGCCACCATGGCCCGAACGTCATCCCGACTGGATACCGGCAGAACCCTGGCGATAAACCGGCTCTTGCGGACATCCGTCTCGCGTTCCAGGAAGCCCTCGGGTATGGGATAATCCTGTGACATATCACCTCATCTCACTGCGGGAAGCCCAATGACCTATGACCGTAATCGCCCGGCAGCGGGCAGCGTCAGGCCCGCCCGAACCGACAAGGCCGGCTGCGGTATTCGCTTTGCAGCCGACGAACTGCAGGCCGGTATCGATTTCTCGGGCGCCCGCGCACTGTGCCCCCGGGATGACCAG
>JAWVWU010000172.1:0-5405 GCA_033723595.1 Marinobacter sp.
AGTGTTATGTACCCGTCCTCCCCCGGTGCCCGCTTCGATCACGATTACTATCGCGACAAGCACCTGCCCCTGGTGAAAGACAAAATGGGCGACCACCTGCTCTATTACACCATCGACAAGGGCCTGGCCGGTGGCACGCCGGATTCCGATCCAACCTACGTCGGCATGTGCCACCTGTTCTGTGACTCGGTGGAGACGTTCCAGCAGGCGTTTGGCCCCCACGCCGAGGCAATCATGGCGGATATCCCGAACTACACGGACCTGTCGCCGGTACTGCAGATCAGTGAGGTAGTCGTCGGTCACGCGTAACGCGCGACGCGTCTGGTCGCTTCCCTGGCCGTCCGGTTGCTTCATGCGATTGGACGGCTCTGCTCCTGCCGGCAACGGCTACCCCAACGCTCGACGATCAGCACCATCGTGGCTATTGTTTAGCAGAGCACTTCGTTAAATTATCGGTCCCGGATGTCTGGTACGTTTATGGATAAACTGAACGGCCGTCGCACTCCCATGCGGCGTGCACTGCTGGTAGTTCTCGCCTATCTGGTGGCGGGCATTCTCTGGATCACCTTCTCCGATACCCTGACGGCCATCTGGTTTACCGATCTCGACACGTTCAGCAAGGCGCAGACGTACAAGGGCTGGCTGTTCGTGGGGGTGACCGCGCTGGTGCTGTTTGTTGCCCTGACGCGCCAGCTCGCCCGTGACCGGGTGCAACTGAACCTGCAGTTTCATCAGCGCGAGGAGATCCACCGGCTCAGCCAGTTTCAGAAAACGGTCATCGACAATGCCAATATCTGGATCAACGTACTGGACACGCAGGCCCGCGTGGTGCTCTGGAACAAGGCGGCCGAAACGATCAGCGGATACACACAGGACGAGGTGGCCGGTTCCGATGACATCTGGTCCTGGCTTTACCCGGATCCCTCATACCGTGAGCGCATCACCGCAACCGTCCGCGCGATTCTGGAAGAGGACGAGAGCGTTGAAGATTATGAAACACGCATCCGGACCCGCGACGGGGGCGAAAGGCTGATTTCCTGGACGTCGCGTCGCCTGTTCGATGACCAGACCGGGCTGATTGGTTCCATCGCCATCGGTATTGATGTGACCCACCAACGCGCCACTGAGGCGGCCCTGCGACAGCGCGAGCGTCAGCTGGTGACCCTGATGGAAAACCTGCCCGGTATGGCCTACCGCTGTCTTTACGATGACTCCTGGACCCTGACCTTTGTATCGAACGGCTGTGAGTCGTTACTGGGCTATGAGCCCGAGGCGCTGCTGGGTAATCGCGACGTGGCCTTTGTCGAGCTGATTGATGAGGGGTCGCGGGCGCGGGTTGAGCGGGTTATCGAGGAGGCTATTGCCGCCGCCGAGTCGTTTTCGGTCGAATACCCGCTGACCCGCCGCGACGGTGAAACCGTCTGGGTCTGGGAATCAGGTCGTTCGGTTGAGGAGGACGGCCAGTTGATCCGCGAGGGCGTGATTCTCGACATAACCGATCGCAAGGAGCTCGAGCGTGAGTTGTCGAATCTGGCGACTCACGATCCACTCACCGGCCTGTTCAATCGCCGTGAAACCCAGCGTGTGCTGCAGGAGGAGATTGAACGGGCGGCCCGCTACAACCGCAATCTGGCGCTGTTATGGATTGATCTGGACCACTTCAAGACCGTCAACGACCGCTACGGACACTCGTCGGGCGACAAAGCGCTGGTCACCGTCTGCAAGCGCCTGGCGGCAAGCATCCGTCAGGTCGACACCTTTGGTCGTTACGGCGGCGAAGAGTTTGTCCTGTTGCTGCCGGAAATGGGCGCGAAAGAGGCGTTTGAAACCGCCGAGCGACTGCGGAAGCTGATGGCCGACGAGCCGATCATGCTGGATGAGTCGACACCGCTGAATCTGACGCTGAGCATTGGCATTTCGGTGTTCCCGCACGATGGCAGCACCGCCGACGATCTCTGCGGCGCGGCCGATACCGCGATGTATGCGGCCAAACGGGCCGGTCGCAATCAGGTCTGCCTGGCGTCGGACCAGGTCATGGGCGAGAGCCTGTAGAAGCGGCTGAGGCAGTCATACAATTCAGGCTCCTGGGCACGCAACGCGTGAGGCTGCAGAAAGAAGGTCTCTGTCACCACTGCAAAAAACTCTGCCGGGTTGGTGGCGCCATAGGGGTCGATGACGTTGTGTGGGCGGCCGGGGTGATGCCTTAACCGGTCCCAGGCATCGGTGAAGACGTCCTGCCAGTGACGGGCTGTCTCGCCCGACGCCAGCGGCGGAGCGCCATCGGCCGAACCATCGACCTGATCGATCTGATGGGCAAACTCATGGATCGCGACGTTGCTTGTGCTTGTCGGATCGGCCGCCTCGCGGGCGAAACTGTGCCAGGACAGAATGACCCGTCCGCTTTGCCAGGATTCACCGAGCCGGTCCTGCTCCGTTTGCACCGTAACAGCGCCGTCCCGGGATTTGACGGCGGCCCGATACGCGCCGGGATAGACCAGGATCGAGCGCAGGTCCTGGTAATAGTCCATCGACAGGCCGTTTATCAGCAGCGCGCCGTGGGCCGCGATCAGCACTTTCATGGAGTCTGTGACCGTCAGCCCGGCACAGCCGTAAAACGCCACCTCATCCAGCAGCAACATCAGGGTATGATGAAGCCGGTCACGCTCAGCGTCCGGTAACCGGCGGTAAAGCGCCATCTCAGTCTGCAGCCATTGTTGCCACTGGCGCGGCAAAGGCCGGGCCTGGATCCGGCGTCGACGCAGGGCCCGATGGAAGAACAGACCGTAGACCGCGGCGCCCAGCACGACGACGACGGCTATGCCATAGCCCAGCATGATGCGGTACTCCCTGACTCTGATTGCAGGCAAACGGCCTGATTTGGGCCAATGTAACACTGAACACCAGCTAGAATGATAGGGAACGTCCTAACAACCCAGTTTTAAAGGTGTCTTTCATGAATCGATTTGCCCGCCGTGCGCTCAACAGCTGCGCCATTCCCGATGACCTCGCCCCGGTGACCTACCGGGACGAGGCCGGGGAGCATCCGGACGAGGCCGGCGTGAGTCGGGCTACGATTGAGGCGATCTGGCGCAGCACGGAAGCCCTTTACCGTACCGGGACCCATCCGGGCATCCAGCTATCGGTGCGACACCGGGGCATTCAGGTGCTGCACCGGGCGCTGGGGCATGCCACCGGGAACGGACCGGACGATTCGCCGGACACACCGAAAACCCTCATGACCACCGATACCCCGGTGTGTTATTTCTCTGCGTCCAAGGCGGTGACCGCGCTGCTGATCCACATGCTGGTCGAGCAGGGGCGGATCAATCTGCTGGATCCGGTCTCCTATTACTGCCCGGAATTCGGCCAGAACGGCAAGCGCACCATCACTATCCACCAGATTCTGTCGCACCGTGGTGGCATCCCCGCCATTCCGCGAGGCACCCCCATCGACGTGCTCTGGCGCCAGGACGAGATCTGGCGTCTGTTGTGTGAGGCCGAACCGGTGGAGGTGGACGGCTCCAAGGTGGCTTACCATGCAATCACCGGTGGTTACGTGCTGCAGCGGGTACTGGAAAAAGTCACCGGTGATACCATCGAGGCGTTTCTCGACACCCACTTGCGCCAGCCGATGGGCATGCGTTGGTTCACCTACGGCATCGCGCCTGGCCATGTCAGCGATCTGGCCCGGACTTATGCCACTGGCCCGACGCCCCGTTTTCCGGTGTCCTGGGTGGTCAATCGTGCCCTGGGAAGTGACATCAAAACCGTGGCCGAGGTGGTCAACGATCCACGCTTCCAGGCGGCCGTGATTCCCGCCGGTAACCTGTGCGGAACTGCCGAGGAGATGGGGCGTTTTTTCCAGATGATGCTTAACGGCGGCGTCTGGGAAGGCCGGCGGATCTGTGACCCGATGACCATACGCCGGGCCATCCAGCAATACGGTTCGTTGCAGATTGACCGGACCATGATGATTCCCATGCGCTTCAGTGCCGGGCTCATGCTGGGCGGCAACCCGGTGGGACTCTGGGGCCAGCAGAGTCGCTACGCGTTTGGCCACGTGGGGTTGATCAACAAATTCTGCTGGGCGGATTCGGCCCGGGATATCTCAGTCAGTCTGCTCAACACCGGGTTGCCGATCGTGGCTCACCATCTGCCCGCGCTGGCGCGGTTTGTCTATACGGTGTGTCACGAGTTTCCGCTGATTCCGGAGGCTGAGCGTTCAACCATCGCTGCCTGACCCCATGGTCACCAGTTGGGCCTCAAGGATGCCGAGAACCGACGACAGGATGTCGCGGAAATCGGTCAGGGTCTGGGTCCGCTGAATCACGTCTTCCCGGGCGTCGTCCAGTCGTTCCAGCTTGGGAACAACCCGTCGGATGCCCTCGGTGATGACCTCGTAGGGGTAGTGGTGGTCCATGATACTGAGCTTGTTCAGTTCAGCGACCTCCTGGCTGAAAATGCTGATAATGTCGTAGATCATGTCCTTGTGGGCAATGGTGCCGGCTTCCCAGTAGGCATCGTCGAGCAATTCCAGCAGGGACAGGTATTCCCGCAGGGTGTCGGCTACGGAGGTTTGATTCATAGGGTTGGCGCTCCGGTCATGGCAATGAGGGAACTATAGCAGGGGTTTTGTCGTGTTTTATCGGTTGGCTGCGGAAAACGCGAATCCGGGGCACCCGCCCCGATCGCCAATAAGATGAAACGGCGTTCATACTTATTGAGTTTTGTCCGACAGTCGTGCACACTTCAGACCAGAAGTGATGCCTTATTCGCGTGGGCGATTGGACAGCCCTGAACGCAGCGTCATGAACTCAATGGATGACAGACAGTATGGATACGCCCCTCGACACCCAGCCTGATACCCATCTCCCCGTGCTGCTCGATCAGCATGACAGTGTTCGCTACCACGTCTGTCGTCGGCTCAGTGACGAAGTCACGCGACTCGAGCGTCGCATTGAGCTTCTCCAGGCAAGCAACGCCCCCCATGTAGGCATCATCATCAACACCTACGAACGCCTGATCGAACGCAAGAAGGGCTTTATGGCCCGCTGGGGAATGGACCCCGACAAGCCTTACTGACGCGTGCCGATGGGCAGGGTGTGGAATACCTTGTCGGCGGTTTCCTTGTTCCCGCAGTAATCCGGGTTGTCCATCGTGTCGTCCGGGTCTGCGGTGCTGTCATCTGGAACGGTGGCCGGTTCGTTTTCCGACAGGTAGAGCGACAGGGTCTGCATGGGGTAGTCCAACTCCGCCCTGACGCAATCCGGGGTCTGTCCGTTCACATTGATGTGCTGGTTTTGACTGATGAACAGGGTGTCACGCTTTTCAGTCATGAAGTCCTGCGACAGCGACATCCGGCCGACATCGGCGTGCCGTGCGGTGAATGACGCCTCCACCAGCTC
>JAWVWU010000173.1:0-5394 GCA_033723595.1 Marinobacter sp.
CTGACTGGCGCGATCCGCCGTCTGGCCCCTTCCAGGTTGTTGTACTCAGGATCCCGCGGCAGCTGGACTACCTTGACTATCTGCTGCGCTGGGTAAATCAGGTACTGGCGCCGGAAGGCGTGTTGATCGCCGGAGGCATGATCAAACACCTGCCCGAGCGCAGTGTTTCGCTGTTTGGTCAGCGTGTGCAGACGAGTCGGGTGTTTCCGGCCCGTAAAAAGGCCCGCGTGATCGAGTGCCATGCCGGGCAGGATACGCTGGCTGATTGGGGGCGCTTGTGGCAGGGCTACCCGGTGCCCGGTGATGACCGGATGATCGTGGGGCTACCCGCCGTGTTTTCCCGCGAGCGTCTGGACCCGGGGGCCGCCCGGGTCATACCCCATGTGCGCCGCCTCGCCACTGAACTTGGCTCCGGGGCTTCGGTGTTGGACCTGGCCTGCGGCAACGGTGTGTTGGGCGCCGTGGCGGCCGTTGCCAACCGCGCGCTGCAACTGACGCTGGTTGATGTCTCCAGCCAGGCCGTTGCCAGCGCAGCACGCAACCTCGGGACGGTTCACAACGTTCGGTACTGTCATAGCGACGGCATTCCCGCCGACGCCGGTGACTTTGACCTGGTTCTGCTGAATCCGCCGTTTCACGAGGGTGGGGTGGTCGGCGACCACATTGCCCTGAGGCTGTTTGAGCAGGCGCGGCGTCACCTGAAGCCGGGGGGGCAGGTGCTCGTGGTCGGCAACCGGCACCTTGGTTACCACCGCAGCCTCAGACGATGGTTCTCCCAGGTCCGACAGGTTGATGCAGAACCACGGTTTGTGGTGTTCGAAGCGTCAGACAGATAGCGCGTATCGCTCCGGAGCCGAGCCGGGGACCGCCTGATCCACTGTCGGGGTTCAGGTTTTGATGGTATCGGGCCGCCCGTAACCCAATCGCTGGAGCGTGTCGACGATGGTCTGGGTCTGACTGTCGATTTCGATATTGACGCGATCACCTACCTTCAGGTCGCCAAACGTCGTCGCCCGCAGCGTTTCCGGAATCAGATGCACGTTGAATCGGGCGCCATCGACGGCGCCAATCGTCAGGCTGGCCCCGTTAACCGCAATGTATCCCTTCGCAAACAGGTAGCGGCTCCAGGTGTCGGGTAGCTGGAAGTACAGGGTGCGGTTGTTCTCCGGCCGCTCGATGGCGACCACCTCAGCGGTGGCATGAATATGGCCTGAGAGCAGGTGGCCGCCAATCTCGTCGCCGATTCGGGCCGCTCGCTCGAAATTGATGCGATCGCCGATGCCCAGTAACCCCAGCGTGGTCAGGCCCAGGGTTTCCTGCATCGCATCAAAACTGAGGCAGTCCCCATCCTGGCGGGTGACGGTCAGGCAGGCGCCATTGAGCGCGACCGACGCCCCGATGCTGACGTTGTCAGCATGCCCCGGTGGCAGTCGAATGACAAAACTGCTCAAACCGGGCCGGGACTCCACCGACTCCACGGTCGCAATACCCTGGACGATACCTGTGAACATTGTTACCCCCTGATTGACTTGGCTGACTTCACGGACCCGGTGCGTCGTGCGTCTGGACAGCCAGAAATGTTGCGACTACCCGGGCCTGATCAGCGGCTTAGTAGAATAGCGGCGTGGGTCGCCGCTGCCAAGAACCGATGTGATAGCCCGGAGTCTGACATTCAAGAAAGCGGCCAGCCGGTCGCTAACCAGTCAAGATGCAGGCACGTAATGCCTGAACAGGCGGATGGGGTGGATCAAACCATGGCGGAATCGAATCAGCGGCGCACGGTGGCCGACAGCGGGCCGGCGGACAGCCCCGTATTGCGACCGGGACGCCCGGCCGACCCGGTTCCGGCCAGCCCTCAGGACGGACGTATGCCAGCCACCGTCGCCGAAGCCAGGCCCGGTGACCGGGCGCCTGACAGCCGTGGTGGCCCGATCGCGCCGGAGCCGTCAGCCGGGATTGAGTCGGGCGGCGAGCATGCCGATACCGGCCAGTCAGGGAACGAGTCTGACAGCGCCGAGTCAAAAGCGCCGGAATCGCAGCAGCAGGCGGCCGCGCGCCAGATCCGGTTGCGGCGGCTGCTGAGGCAGTGCGACCGGGTGCTTCTGCTGGACTTCGATACACTGGCCATGAATGGCTGGCCGGATGCCTTTACGGTCGCCATGGCTCGACGTCGACGGGATCTCTGGTTGATGTTACTGGTGATGTCGGCACTGGTATTCGCCAGCGGCATGACCGGCTTTGTGCCGGCGTGGATTGCCGGTGGCGGACTCGGTGCCATGGTTGTCCTGGTGTTATCGGGGATACCGTCGGTGCGTCACCTGTTCACCGATTCACCGTCTCATCTGGAATTGCTGATGCGGCGTCGCCAGCTACTTCGCGAGGCGCGGCTGCATCTCCAGAATCTGGAAGGGCAGACCGGCCTGATCTGGCAGTGTCCGCAGATGCAGGAGTTCAACCCCGGGCTACGGGCCAGCCGGTTTGCCGGCATTATCAGGCTCTCTGAGCAGCGGGTGCTGGCGCAGTCGCTCACGCGACGCGAACATGTGCGGCTTTGCCTGATTTATCTCATGGAGGCAGAAAAGGCCTACGGCCGACTGCAGCAGGCCTATTTCGAGGGTCATCAGGCGGCGATTGACCGTGGCTGGGCATCGGTTGCGGCGGAAACCGGCGAATAGCGGTTCCGTCCGGCCATACGACATGGGTCGCATGGTGCACGACCCGTCAGGCCATTATTCTGTGATTTCTTGACAAATACGCCGATCAAACGTATGTTTCAAACAGATGTTTGGCACTATTGGCGGCGGAGATCATGGCGCAATCAGAGACAGTCGATCGCATCCTTGATGCAGCAGAAGAGCTTTTTGCCGAGCGCGGGTTTTCGGAAACGTCCCTGCGCATGATCACCAGCAAGGCGAGTGTCAACCTGGCAGCCGTCAACTATCATTTCGGTTCCAAGAACGCCCTGATTCAGTCTGTGTTTGCGCGTTTTCTCACACCGTTTTCAGCCACCCTCGAGCAGGCTTTCGACACCCTTGAGAGCGATTGTGCCGGGCAACCGCCGACCCTGGAACAGACCCTTCGGGCGTTAACCGAAAGTGCGGTCCGCATGCCGCAGCGCAATGAGCGGGGCATCTCGATTTTCATGCGTCTATTGGGCCTTGCCTATACCCAGTCCCAGGGCCACTTGCGCAAATTCCTGGAGCAGGAATACAGTCAGCCGTTCGGGCGTTTCATGCGATTGCTCAAGGAAGCGACCCCGCAACTGTCCGCGGTCGATCGCTACTGGCGAATACAATTCATGCTGGGGGCCACGGCCTTCACCATGTCCAGCAGTGATGCGCTGCGCGACATTCTGCAGAACAAGCTGGGGGTCGAGACGACGGTCCAGGAAATTGCCGGCCGTCTGGTGCCATTTCTCGCCGCCGGCATGCAGGCCAGTGAGACGATGATGATGCCGCCCGTCGCCAAACCTTCAGTTGCCTGAGCCCCGCTGACTCGGGTACGCTCTGCGTTTTGCAGGATCAAGCCCCGTAACGCGAGCGCCCAGTCGATGCCATCCAGCCAGCCGTATCCCCGAATTGAGGTTGACCTGAACGATCAGGTCCTCCGCCTGTGGGCGTCACCGGCCGACGCCGTGCGGGAATACCCGGTGTCCACGGCCCTCAACGGCGGTGGCGAGCATCAGGACTCCGGGTGCACGCCCCGCGGCCATCACTATGTCCGTGCCAGAATTGGCGGTGGCCTCCCCCTGGGCACGGTCTTTATCGGTCGACGCCCGACCGGCGAAGTCTATTCTCCCGAACTGGCACGACGTGAGCCGTCCCGCGACTGGATCCTTAGCCGTATTCTGTGGTTGTGTGGCCGGGACTGGGGGGTCAATCGTGGTCCCGGGGTCGATAGTTTCCGGCGCTTTATCTACATCCACGGTACGCCGGATTCTGAGCCGATGGGGGTGGCACGTTCACACGGGTGTATCCGAATGCGAAACGATGATGTGGCTGATCTCTACGACCGGATAGCGCCGGGCGTGGCTGTTTTCATCGAATAACAGGTGGCGTCGCAACTGGCGCCAAGGTGACAAGTTTCAATCGACGTCGAGTTCAACATGGCCATACTCGAAGACCCGCCCGATTACCTGCGCAGCTGGATAGAGAACTGGCAACTCCTTTCCGAACCCTGGCGCGCGGCCCTGGTAATATTCTGCCTGGTGCTGGGTACCGCGGTCGTGGCGTTTTTCGCCAGTCGCGTTATCGCCGGCCTGGAAAAACGGTTCAGCAAGACCGCCAATCTCTGGGACGATGCTTTTCTGCATGCACTGCGCAAACCCATCGTCGGTTTCGTCTGGCTACAGGGTGTGTACTGGGCGGCTGAAATTGCCCGCAGCTATTCTGACGCGCAAGTCTTTGCCGCCAACGGCACGATTCTGAAGATCGGTGTCATCTGGCTGATGGTGTGGACGCTCCAGGGACTGATCAAGCAGGGCGAGTACATCCTGGCCTCGCCGGTCAAAATGGAAAACCCTCTGGATTACACGACGGTGACGGCAATCAGCAAGCTGTCCCGGGCAGTGGTCATCATTACGGCGTTGCTGATTGTGATGCAGTCGCTGGGGTACAGCATTTCCGGTGTTCTGGCGTTTGGCGGCGTTGGCGGCATCGCCGTGGGCTTTGCGGCCAAAGATCTGTTGGCGAATTTTTTCGGCGGGTTCATTGTCCACCTTGACCGGCCTTTCGCCGTGGGTGACTGGGTGCGGTCCCCGGATCGGAACATCGAGGGAACCGTCGAGCATATCGGGTGGCGACTTACGACAATTCGTACGTTCGACAAACGACCGCTCTATGTCCCTAACGCGGTCTTCACCACCATCTCGGTGGAGAATCCCTCGCGGATGACCAACCGGCGAATATCCGAGACAATCGGAATACGCTACGCCGATGTCAGTCAGATGGCGCCGATCATCGCGGATATCCGGGACATGCTGGAAAACCATGAGGACATTGATCAGAACCAGACCCTGATCGTGAATTTCCTGGCGTTCAATGATTCGTCCCTGGATATCATGGTCTACACGTTTACCAAAACCACCGACTGGATTCGCTTCCACCAGGTCAAGCAGGACGTCCTGCTCAAGATCAGTGGCATCATCGAGAGCTACGATGCCGAAGTGGCATTTCCGACGCGCACACTTCATTTGCCCGACAGTATCCGTCTGGCCGGTCACGAGGATCAGGACGAAACCGGGTCAGACCCGTCTGAGGCGGGCGGGGCCGGGAAAAAACCGGCAACGGCGAGTCAGCAGCGATCCGCAACGGCTGAGGCTGGCAAGCCAACCAAAGGCTCGGCGGCGGAAGCCAGTAGTGATAATTCGGGAGATGAGGAATGACGACGGAGAGC
>JAWVWU010000174.1:0-5373 GCA_033723595.1 Marinobacter sp.
CGGGTTGTTCGTGCAACGAACCCAACTGAAACATGCCCTGGATTTTATTGGCTGGTACAACCACCTGAGCCATGTCCAGCTCGGCATTGCGCTGACCGATACCCGCCGGCTGTACCTGGCATACCATGAGGGACGGACCGGATTTGCTGAACGCAGTTATCTGAACAAGCCCGATGTCTCATCGCTGGCAAAGCGGGTTGCCGGCCGCGCCGCCCGTTATGACCACCAACTTGCCGGGTGCGAGACCGAACTGCGTTGTCGTCATTTCTACCAGTTCAAGCCGTTCTGCCAATAACCCGGGCGCCACTTGCCTGCACTGCGCCCCCTGCAGAAACCGGCTCTCGCGCCCACACGACCCGGCATCGGAACCGACAATCGACATTCCCGCACCGGCTGGCTATGCTTGTTCGATCACACGATTGATGAACGCAAAGGTTCACAACGGTCCGAACGGTCCGTGTCCGTAGTGGCCCGTAGTAAAAGGTCCGGTCAATCAACACACGGCAACAGGATACTCTATGACGCTCCCGGAAAATGGCCTGGTCGTGGTTGCCAAGCGTGACTGTCCGACCTGCACGCTGATCGAGCCGCTGCTGACGGAGCTCGCCCGGGGGTCGCTCGCCCTGAAAGTGTTGTCCCAGGACAGTCCGGACTATGGTCAGCAGGTCCCGGACGCAGACTATGACCGTACCCTCGAACAGTCCTTCCGTCTTAACATCGAGTTCGTCCCCACCCTGATTCGCTATGAGCAGGGTCAGGAGGTCGAGCGCACCTATGGCTGGCACCGTGAAGACTGGCAACGGATCTCCGGCATCACCACGCTTGGCGAGTCACTCCCGGCGATGCGACCCGGCTGCGGTTCAAAAACCCTTGAGCCCGGGATTGCCGAGGCCCTCGAACTGCGTTTTGGCAGCACCGGACTGAGCGCCCGGTCGGTGGAAATCGGCCTGGAGGAAGACCCTCTTGAGGCCTGCTTTGAGCGCGGCTGGAGTGATGGCCTGCCCGTGGTCCCGCCCACCCCCGAGCGTGTTCTCAGAATGCTCAAAGGCACCAACAGGGCGCCGGATGAGCAGGTGGGGCTGATACCTCCAGACCTGACACCCTGCACCGTTGAGAAAGTCGCCATCAACGCCGTGCTCGCCGGCTGTAAGCCGGAATACATGCCGATCCTGCTGGCTGCGCTGGACGCCGCCCTGACCGACGAATTCGGCCTGCACGGTATCCTCTGTACCACCATGTTTGCCGGTCCGGTGATTATCGCCAACGGCCCCGCCGCCCGCGCTGTCGGAATGAACTCGGGGGTCAACGCACTGGGTCAGGGCAACCGGGCCAATGCGACCATCGGTCGCGCGTTGCAATTAATCGTCCGAAATGTCGGCGGCGGCCGGCCCGGGGAGATCGATCGGGCGACGCTGGGTACACCGGGCAAATACACCTTCTGCTTTGCGGAAGCTGAAGACAGCGAGTGGCTGCCCCTGGCCGAGGAACGCGGCGTGCCCCAGGGAGCGTCTGCAGTTACCCTGTTTGCCGGCGAGGGAGTGCAGGGCATCATCGATCAGAAATCCCGGACACCGGAATCCCTGGCCCGCTCGTTTGCCAGCGCCCTGCTCGCGGTGGATCATCCCAAGCTGGCTATGGCCGGCGACGCGCTGCTAGTGGTGTGTCCGGAACACAGCCGTGTCTTTATCGAAGCCAACTGGAGCAAAGCCAGGCTGCTGTCCGAACTGGAAAACCTGCTCCAGCGTCCCGGCAAGGATCTCGTCGCCGGCGCCGACGGCATTGCCGAGGGGATTCCGACCAGTTTTGCCGACAAAACGATTCCCAAGTTCCGCCCCGGCGGACTGCTGATTGTCCGGGCCGGTGGCACCGCCGGCCTGTTTTCCGCGGTGATTGCCGGCTGGGCCGCGTCCGGCCCGGTCGGCTCAACACCGGTTACCAGAGAGGTTCAATCATGAGTACGCACAGCGTTCTGCTCGACCCCACCGGGGAGCGGGCACCGGCGATTCGCGCACGCCTGGCCCGGCCAGCCGGACTCAACGGGCTGACCGTGGGTCTGCTGGACATTTCCAAACCCCGGGGCAATGTGTTCCTGGACAGGCTTGACGAGCGTTTGGTGGAACTAGGCGTGGCGGTCAGACGCTACCAGAAACCCACCTTTACCCGGGTCGCACCGACCGAGCTGAAACAGCGGATTGCGGCGGAAGTGGACCTGGTTGTGGAAGGCCTGGCCGACTGAGGCTCCTGCACGTCGTGCTGTATGCATGACATCGCAGACCTTGAAGGTCGGGATATTCCGGGAGTAGGCGTTGCCTCCACTGAATTTATTGATGCAGCCAGACTGCAGTCCAGGGCGCTTGGCTTCGACCCGGCGATGGTGTTCGTGGCCCACCCCATCCAGGACCGCAGCGACGATGAGATGCGCGCGCTCGCTGACGAAGCGCTGGCGCGCATCATCGACTCACTTACCCGGCCCTGAGCCGGGTGCTCCGACGTGGCCGGTGTCATGACGTCACCGGCCACCTCAGTGCCCATCAGCGCCCGTCCGCCGTCCGTGGACCGCGTCCTGCAGTGGCCGGGCATACAGGCTTTGATGCAGAGCCACGGACGGACGCTGACCCTTGAGTCCATCCGACATGTTCTCGATCGCTGGCGTCAGTCGCTCGGACAACCGTCACACCAGGCGCTGGACGATCAATCACTGGTGGCCTCGGTAGAGTCGCATCTGCTGGCCGTCATGACGCCGTCCATCCGGCCGGTCATCAATCTGACCGGCACGGTCCTGCACACCAACCTCGGCCGGGCCCCCCTGCCACGCGAGGCCATCGACGCCATGGTTCAGGTGGCCTCCGGTGCCAGCAACCTGGAGTATGATCTTGCCACGGGCAAGCGCGGTGAACGGGACCATCACGTCGAAGCCTGGCTGTGCCGCCTGACCGGTGCTGAAGCGGCCACCGTGGTGAACAACAACGCGGCGGCCGTGCTCCTGACCCTGAACAGCCTGGCTCTTCGCAGGGAGGTGGTGGTGTCTCGGGGCGAGCTGATCGAAATTGGCGGTGCGTTCCGGCTGCCCGATATCATGACCCGTGCCGGCTGCAAACTGCACGAAGTCGGCGCCACCAACCGGACCCACGCGCACGATTATGCCGACGCCATAAACCCGCGTACGGCGCTTCTGCTCAAAGCCCACACCAGCAACTACCGGGTCGAAGGCTTCACTGCGATGGTCCCGGAACATCAACTGGCGGACATTGCCCATGGCGAAAACCTGCCGCTGGTCATTGACCTCGGCTGTGGATCCCTGGTCGACCTGACCCGGTATGGCCTGCCTCACGAGCCCACTCCCGGCGACACGCTCGCCCAGGGCGCCGACCTTGTGACCTTCAGTGGCGACAAGCTGTTGGGTGGTCCCCAGGCGGGGATTATCGTAGGCCGTGCTGATCTGATCGCCCGGATTCGCCGCAACCCGCTTAAACGGGCGCTACGGTGCGACAAGCAGACCCTGGCGGCGCTGGAAGCCGTGCTGAGGCTTTACGGAGATCCAGACCGATTGATCAACCGGGTCCCGACACTGCGCCTGCTTACCCGTGCCGAGCCCGATATCCGGACGCTGGCCGAGCGACTTCAGCCGCAGCTCGCCGACTGGGCCGGCGAGCATTTCTCGGTTGCAACGGTGCCGGTGAAAAGCCAGATTGGCAGCGGTTCACTGCCCCTGGAGTTGCTGCCCAGTGCCGCTCTGGCATTCACGCCCCGCGCCGGCAGCAAACGGGCCGCCAGCCGCGCTCTGTCCGACCTCTCGGCCAGGCTCAGAACGCTGCCCACGCCGGTCATAGGTCGGGTATCAGAGGGCAGGCTGTTGCTCGACTGCCGCTGCCTCGAGGATGAAGCAGCCTTCCGCGCCCTGTTCGACGCGGCTCCGACACCATGATCGTTGCGACCGCCGGACACATCGACCACGGCAAAACCACGTTGGTTCATGCCCTGACGCGGATAGACACTGACCGCCTGGCGGAAGAAAAACAGCGGGGGCTATCAATCGACCTCGGATTCGCCTACACCGATGTCGGAGCCGGTCTGCCGTTGGGGTTTGTCGACGTGCCCGGCCATGAACGGTTTATCCGCAATATGCTGGCCGGCGTAGCCAGTGTGGATTACGCACTGTTGGTGATCGCCGCCGATGACGGCCCCATGCCACAGACACGGGAACATCTGGCGATTCTTGACCTCCTTGGCGTGGTCCACGGGGCGGTAGCGCTCACCAAGACCGACCGGGCGCCGCCAGAACGGATTGCAGCCGTAAAGACCGAGATCACCGCCCTGCTGGCACCCACCGCGCTTTCGGCAGCGCCGGTTTTTCCGGTATCGGCGATGACCGGCGACGGTATTGCTGCCCTGCAGCAGGAACTGACCCGTCTGGCCCGAACCCAGACCTGGCAACCGCCCCGCGGTGGCTTTCGGTTCAGCGTTGACCGCAGTTTCACGCTCAAAGGCAGCGGCTGTGTGGTGACCGGCACCGCGCTGTCGGGACGACTGCAGGCCGGGGATCCGGTGACGTTGTCGCCCCGGGGACTGTCCGTCCGGGCGCGCAGTCTGCACGTGCACAACGCGCCCGCCGAGGCAGCCATCGCCGGTCAGCGCTGTGCCATCAACCTGGCCGGCCCGGTACACCACGAGTCAATTAGGCGGGGTGACTGGCTGGTGGCGCCTCACCTGCACCACCCCACCGGGCGCCTGGACGTGGCACTGACGCTGTTGGCGTCGGAATCGCGACCGCTGAAACACGGCTCCCCGGTTCAGCTCTATCTGGGCGCGGCGGTCCGCAATGGACGCATTGCTTTATTGCAGCAGCAGAGTATGCTCGCGCCCGGCGAGCAGGGGCCGGCCCAACTGGTCCTCGACCGGCCGGTTCACGCTGCGGTCGGCGACCGGTTTGTGGTGCGCGATGCGGCAGCACAGCGCACGATGGCCGGAGGACATGTTCTCGATCCCTTCGGCCCCTCCCGCGGACGAGCGTCAGATCGCCGGCGACAGCTGCTGGGCCGACTATCGGACGATGCCCGCCCCGGGCCGGCACTGTCAGCCTGGCTCGACAGTGAGCCTGCGGGGCTGAACCTGGATCGCCTGGCAACAGCCTTGAACCTGGATGTCGAGGAACTGACCAACAGCACCCGAACCGAATCGCTCGACTGCGTTGCTGCCACGACGGGCAGGATCGGTCTGCGCCGACAACGTATGGCGCAAATCCGCGAGCAGCTGGTTAACGGGCTTACAACCTGGCATGGCGAGCGCCCGGACAGCCTGGGCCCCACCGAGACGGAACTGGCAGGTCTGATGGGGCAACGCTTGCCCCATGAAGTGCGCCGGGCCGTCCTGACA
>JAWVWU010000175.1:0-5342 GCA_033723595.1 Marinobacter sp.
CGCGGTGTCAGGTCGTTGATCAGCAGCCGCTGAACCGGGCAACGGGCACCGGCATACCGGATGACTTCATCAACCAGCAACTGGCCCTCCCGGTCCGGATCGCCGGCGTGAACGATCGTATCGGCTTTACGGATCAGATTGACCAGCGTGTTCAGTTGCTGGCGCGCACTGTCCCGCGGGGCCAGTTGCCACCGCTCAGGAAAGATCGGCAGATCCTGCAGTTGCCACTGCTGCCAGCGCGAATTGTAGTGTGCAGGTTCGGCGGGCTCCAGCAGATGGCCAATACACCAGCTCACCATCACAGCGCTATCACCGGATCCGCAGCGCAGCCAACCCGGGCCCTTCTCGACCGGAGCAGGGAGAGCGGCGGCAATAGCCCGCCCGAGGCTGGGTTTTTCGGCGATGTAAAGCTGCATGGTATTCCGGCTGTGGTTAACGGATTACTGGTATCGGATCGGTGTCGGCGCAGTGCGCGGCCGGAGGGCCTGCGGGCACGGCGCATCGGCGCAAACCGTGTCGTTCCCAAGGGGCCCGGAAAGTGGCGGATCGCCATCCCGGTGTCAAGCATACCGGCTATGTGTGTAGTACACTAGATTCACTGAAAGCCGGAGCCGCGAGCGGTCTCCGGCAACACCGGAACGACTTTGGAGCAACCGTCACCATGTCCACTCAACAGGTCATTGAACAGAAGCTCAACGACGCCTTTCAGCCGATGACCCTGAGCGTCGAGAATGAGAGCCACAAGCACAGCGTGCCGGCGAACTCGGAGACGCATTTCAAGGTTACGCTGGTCTGTGACCAGTTCAACGGCATGCCCCGGGTGCGTCGCCACCAGTCGATATACAAGATTCTGGCAGCAGAACTCACTAACGGCGTCCATGCCTTGGCTCTGCACCTCTATTCACCGGAAGAGTGGTCGTCGCGGGCATCCGCTGTTCCCGATTCACCAAACTGTATGGGAGGTTCCAAGCGTGACCCGGCCCGCCAGTCCTGATCAGGAAGTCCTATGAGCCAGTTTTTCCAGATTCATCCAGAAACACCCCAGAAACGCCTGATCAATCAGGCCGTGGACATTCTCAGAAAAGGCGGGGTTATCGTCTATCCGACTGACTCGGCTTACGCCTTGGGTTGCCATCTTGGTGACAAGCAGGCCGCGGACCGGATCAAGCGGATACGCCGCCTTGATGACAAACACAATTTCACGCTGATGTGCCGCGATCTGTCGGACGTCGGTGTTTACGCCAAGGTCGACAACACCCAGTACCGGCTGCTGAAGTCGTTCACGCCAGGGCCTTATACCTTCATTCTGAATGCCACCAGTGAAGTGCCGCGGCGGTTGCAGCATCCCAAACGCCGCTCGATCGGCCTGCGGGTTCCGGACAATGCGATTGTTCAGGCGTTGTTGGGTGAGTTGGGTGAGCCCATCATGAGCAGCACCCTGATCCTGCCGGGCGAGGACCACCCGATGACGGACCCGGAGGATATTCGCGACCGACTGGAGCACGAGCTGGATCTGATCATCGACGGTGGTTTTTGTGGCCTCGAGGCGACCACCGTGGTCAATCTCTGCGATACGGTTCCGGAGATCATCCGTGTCGGTAAGGGCGATCCGTCGCCGTTTCAGGTCTGATCCCGAAGTCGTACTGGATGATTTTCCCGTGTGGCTCCCGTCAGCCCTTCAGGTTAAGACTGTAGGCAAACGTGCGCTGGCTGCCCGCCGCTTCGAGATGCTCGGCGCTCACCGTGCGACGCAGGTTGTCGTAGCGGTGTACCAGATCCTGTAAGCCGTTGAACTGCTGGTTTTCACTCACCAGCGTATCCAGCAGCGAGTTGCTGACGCCGTAGGCTTTGTTCAGCTTGAGTGCGGTATCGACGAACGCAAGCGTGGGTTCATTGACGCTGAGCCGACCGAAGGCGTCCCGGAACGCTTGATTGTTGTTGAGGTCCTGCTCGATTTGCGTACGAATGCCGCCGGGCATCGGACCCTCAATCGTCAACTGGCCAGTCTCGGCCCGGGTGACGCCGAGCCGGGTGGACGGGTTGAGTCCGTACTCGGCAAGTTTGTGCCGCAGGGTTTCTTTGATGAAGGCAGAATCCTGCCCCACGTCGTGTTTGTATTGGCCGACCGCCAGGCGTGAGGTTGCCCTGGGCGCCGAGCCGCCAGTGAGTGTGACGTCGCCATCGGCTGCGTTCGATTCCGTCTTGCCGTCGGCTGCCGTGGCCGGACGGGATGCGGACTGGGCTGAAGCCGTGTCCCCGGGGGTCTGCCAGAGGCCTGCGCTGGCACGAGCCAGGGATGTGAGTAGTGACATGGGTGTCCCCGCCTCCTTCAAGGTTGTGTCGGTGCCGAAAAACTGTCTGAATGAACCGTCTGAATTGATAATCAGCACAATCCGGGCCAAGTCATGCGGTTACGATTGCCTGCCCTGGCCACAACCAATGGAAACCCGATGTCCGAGATACAGTCGAGCGTACCCACCGGTTTTCAGGCGATCCACGCCAACCATCTGGAAGATCTTCGCAAGGCGGCGGTCTGGATCACGCGGACCTGGCCGGTGCCTGCGCTTGAGAACGACACGTTTCTCGTTCAGAGCAACGGCATTGCGCAATGGCTGAAACTGGCCCTGGCAGAGGATCCTCGTCCGGACGGAAGCGGCGGGCTGGGTGTGGCTGCGGCCACGGACTTTCTGTTGCCGTCCCGCTTTATCTGGCAGGCCTATCGCGGTGTTCTGGGGCGGGATCAGGTGCCCGAGCAGTCTCCGTTTGACAAGAATCGCCTGGTCTGGCGCTTGTTCCGGCTGCTTCCGGAGCTGTCGGATGACCCGGTCTATCAACCGTTGCATCGCTTCCTGGAAGGGCCGCAGCCTGAACGCAGACGTTTCCAGCTGGCGGAAAAAATTGCCGACCTGTTCGACCAGTACCAGGTCTTTCGTGCTGACTGGCTGGCTGACTGGGAGCAGGGTGCCAACCACATTACGCTTGCCCGACAAAACGAACGTCGCGAGCTGGGCGCTGAGCTGTTGTGGCAGCCGGTGCTGTGGCGAACCCTGATCGCGGATGTGGAAGATCGTTGGCGTCACACCAGTCGCGCCGGGATTCATAACCGCTTCATGGCGCAAGGGCGCCAGCTGACCGCGGCTGATCGCCCGCCCGGATTGCCTCGTCGTATTCTGGTGTTCGGGGTCTCGTCGCTGCCGCAGCAAACCCTCGAAGCGCTGGATGTGCTGGCCCGTTTTTCCCAGGTTGTGTTGTGTGTGCACAACCCGTGTGAGTACTACTGGGCAGATATCGTCAGCGACCGTGACCTGTTGCGTGCCGACCGCAAACGGGGTCGGCGCCGGACAGGCCTGCCTGCGGAACCGGCGCCGGAGTCGCTGCACCTGCACGCTCAACCGTTGCTTGCGGCGTGGGGCAAGCAGGGTCGCGACTATATCCGGCTGCTGGATGCGTTCGATGATCCGGAGCAGTATCGCACGCGGCTCGAGAATGCCGGCCAGCGTGTCGACCTGTTTGAAACGCCCGGCACGGATACGCTGCTGCATCAGTTGCAGGATGACATTCGCACCCTGCGGCCGCTGGCAGAAACCCGGGCGCAGTGGGCGCCGATTGACGCCGGGCGGGACCAGTCGATCGCCTTCCATCAGGCCCACAGTCCCCAGCGCGAGGTTGAAATACTGCACGATCAGCTGCTGGCCGCTCTCAATGCCGATCCGCAATTGCGGCCCCGGGATATCATGGTGATGGTGCCGGACATCAACGCCTACGCGGCCTCGATCCAGGCGGTGTTCGGGCGTCACCGGGGCGACAGTCGCCGTCATATTCCCTATACCATCTCTGACCAGGGCCGTCGTCATCGCCTGCCGGTGCTGGTGGCACTCGAAACACTGCTGTCGCTGCCGGACTCCCGCTTCAGCGCCAGCGATGTGATCAGCCTGCTGGAGGTGGCCGCGGTTCGCGACCGTTTCGCCATCGACGAAGCGGACCTCCCGCAATTGCACCACTGGGTTGAGGGAGCCAATATCCGCTGGGGACTGGACGCCGGGCAGCGGGCCACCCTGGATTTACCCGGGGGCCTGGATCGCAATACCTGGCAGTTCGGTCTCAGGCGCATGCTGCTGGGCTACAGTGTGGGCGATGGCGAGGCCTGGTCCGGCATCGAACCCTACGCCGAAGTCGGTGGGTTGCAGGCGGGGCTCGCCGGTCAGCTTGACCAGTTCATCACCCGTCTCGGGCAGTTGTGGGATGAACTTCAGACAGAAGCCGGTCCGGCCGACTGGGCGCAGCGACTGGCGCGGATTCGTGACGACTTTTTTGCCGACCCTGATGCTGATTCCCTAATGGTGTTCAAACGTCTCGAGGACACGGTTGAAGCCTGGCTGAGTGCCTGTGAGGAGGCCGCTCTCACCGGCCCGGTCCCGCTGACGATCGTGCGTGACGTCCTGCTGGACGGTCTCGAAGACGGTGGTCTGAATCAGCGTTTCCTCGCGGGCAAGGTGAATTTTGCGACGCTCATGCCGATGCGTGCCATTCCCTTCAAGCGGGTCTGTCTGCTGGGCATGAATGACGGCGACTACCCACGCACCCGACCGCCTGTCGATTTCGACCTGATGGCACAGGACTATCGTCCGGGCGACCGGTCCCGGCGGGAAGACGACCGCTATCTGTTCCTGGAGGCGCTATTGTCGGCGCGGGAGCAGTTTTACATCAGCTGGGTTGGTCGCAACATCCGGGACAACAGCGAACGTCCGGCGTCGGTACTGGTCGCCCAGCTGAGGGATCATCTCAACACGGGCTGGCAACTGGCCGATTCAGACGCGTCGGATGCGCTGGCGTCGGCGCTGACGACCGAGCACCCGTTGCAACCGTTCAGTCGTGCCTATTTCCCGCCCCCGGGCCAGGACGATAACGTCATGGCGATTCTGGGTGACCGACGTCTGTTTACCTATGAGCGGGAGTGGCGGGCAGCGCATGACGCCGATCAGTCCGGGACGACGGACGCTCAGCAACAGGTCTCCCCGCTGGCATACCGGGAACCGGAGGATCCGATTCGGCTGGCCGATCTGGTCAAGTTGTTGAAGCAGCCTGTGGCGAGTTTCTACCAGAGCCGGCTTCAGGTCTATTTCGCGGACGCCGAGGGCGATCTCGCTGACGCCGAACCCTTCAGTCTGGACGGGCTCAAGCGCTGGCTGCTACAGGACGAGCTGATCGAGACAGCGGTGATGGACACGGACTCTGAGGCTGATTTTGAGCGTGCCCTGGCTGACCGGCTGAACGCCATGGCGCGCCGGGGTGACCTGGGTATGGGCATCACCGAGCAGGTACTGCGCGCCGATGTGGGTCAG
>JAWVWU010000176.1:0-5340 GCA_033723595.1 Marinobacter sp.
CCTTCGATCAGCTTCAGCAGCGCCTGCTGAACACCCTCGCCCGATACATCCCGGGTGATAGACGGGTTGTCCGACTTGCGGGAAATCTTGTCGATTTCATCGATGTAAACAATACCGCGCTGGGCCTTGTCCACATCGTAGTCGCACTTCTGCAGCAGCTTCTGGATAATGTTCTCGACATCCTCACCCACATAGCCCGCTTCGGTCAGCGTGGTCGCATCCGCAATGGTGAACGGCACATTAAGAACCCGCGCCAGGGTTTCAGCCAGCAGGGTCTTACCGCTCCCGGTCGGACCGATCAGCAGAATGTTGCTCTTGCCAAGCTCCACATCAGCCTTGCCTTCACCGTAGCGGAGGCGCTTATAGTGGTTATAGACCGCGACAGCCAGAACGACTTTGGCACGATCCTGGCCGATGACGTACTCGTTCAGCGTCTCCCGGATTTCAGACGGTGTGGGAAGGCGATCACTGGTGTCTTCCTGCGCACTCTCCTGGATTTCTTCCCGGATTATGTCATTGCACAGGTCCACACACTCGTCGCAGATGAACACCGAGGGCCCTGCAATGAGCTTCCGGACTTCATGCTGGCTCTTTCCGCAAAACGAGCAGTACAGCAACTTGCCATTATCGTCGCCCCTGCCGTTTCTATCATCTGCCATTGAAATACCTCTGTCTTTGCTGGTCGCGCATCCTGTTAACTATACGCTGCCGTAAATGATGCGATCAGTTTCAGTATTATTTATTCGGTACGCGCTTATCAAGTACCGAGTCAATCAAACCGTAGTCCAGAGCCTGCTTCGGGTCCATGAAGTTATCCCGATCCGTATCGCGGGCAATGGTCTCCAGGTCCTGGCCAGTGTGATGGGCCAGAATACTGTTCAGTGAGTTACGGATTTTGAGGATCTCACGGGTATGAATCTCGATATCCGTGGCCTGGCCCTGATAGCCACCCAGAGGCTGATGAATCATTACCCGTGAATTCGGGAGGCAGGCCCGCTTGCCGGCGGCGCCGCCAGCCAGAAGCAAAGCACCCATGCTGGCCGCCTGACCCACACACAGAGTCGCTACGTCGGGCTTGACGAACTGCATGGTGTCATAGATGGACATGCCCGCAGTCACCGAACCACCCGGGCTGTTGATATACAGATGGATGTCCTTGTCCGGATTTTCCGATTCAAGGAACAGGAGCTGCGCCACAATCAGGTTCGCCATATGGTCTTCCACCTGACCGACCATAAAGATAACGCGTTCCTTGAGCAGCCGTGAGTAGATGTCAAATGAGCGCTCGCCGCGGGCAGTCTGCTCAATGACAATTGGCACCAGGCCGGAATTGGTAACCATTGCGGGACCATCGATCGGTTTCTGCATCATGATGCGCCTGAACTCCTTGTGGACGTTATTCGGCCGTGAGGCCACCGTGAGTCGTCGTTTGCTGCGGACACTTTGCCAGCATGCGGCCCAGATGAAAACAGCCGGCTATACCGGCTGTTTTCCTTTGCGGGTATCAGGGCGGTACCGTGACCACCGGCCAGCATTACCGCTGGGGCTGTGCCGCCTGAACCGCTTCTTCGTACTTGACCTTTTTCTCGGTCACTTTCGCCTGTTCGAGCACGAAATCAACGACCGCGTCTTCCAACACAACAGACTCAATCTGCTGCTTTTGCTGAGGATCGCTGTTGAAGTGGGCGACCACCTCATCTGGCTGTTCATACGTTGACGCGATTTCCTGGATCTTTTCGTCAACCTTTTCCGGCGCGGCCTTCAGCTCGTTTTTCTTGATAACTTCCTGGAACAACAGGCCGGTCTTGACCCGACGACTGGCCTGGTCCTGAAACAGCTCGGCCGGCAACTGCTTGGGATCCATTTGGCCGCCGAATCGCTGAACGGCGTCCTGGCGTAGACGATCAATTTCCTGATCAATCAGTGCCTGGGGCAGTTCCAGTTCGGTAGACGCCAGCAGTCCCTCGACAACGTCATTCTTGACCTTGGTCGAAATTGCCTGCTTGAGCTCCCGAGCCATGTTCTTCTGCACTTCATCACGGAACGTCGCTTCGTCTTCTGCATCGATACCGAACTTCTCGAAGAACTCCTTGTTCAGCTCTGGCAGCACCGGCTCTTCCACCTGCTTGATGGTGATATCGAATTTCGCCGGTTTACCCGCCAGCTCTTCCTTCTGGTAATCCTCCGGGAATGTGACGTCAATCTGCAGCTCTTCACCGGCCTTGCCGCCAATGATGCCGTCTTCAAAACCCGGGATCATCTGCCCGGACCCCAGTGTCAGCTTGTGGTCCTCAGCCGAGCCACCTTCAAACGCCTCGCCGTCGACGTAGCCCTTGAAATCGATGGTGACGACGTCCTTCTTCTTGGACTTGCGCTTGACCGGTTTCATATCAGCCTGCTGGCGACGCAGGTTGTCGATCATCGTGTCGACATCCTTATCAGTGATGTCAGCGGTCAGTTTTTCAACCTCGACCTTGCTTAAATCACCAAGCTCGATCTCCGGCAGCACTTCAAAAATCGCCACAAACTCCAGATCCTTGCCGGCCTCCATGGTCTTGGGCTCGAAACGCGGCCAGCCGGCCGGCGAAATATCCTGGTCTTCAATGGCTTTCACATAGCTGTCGCGCATGACTTCACTGACAACTTCCTGACGAACGCCTTCACCGAAACGACGTTTTACGACGCTCATCGGCACCTTCCCCGGACGGAAGCCGTTCATTTTGACGGTCCGCGCGGCGTGCTGGAGGCGTTTTTCTACCGCCTGATCAATTTCCTGGGCGGGCACACCAATCGTCATGCGACGCTCGATGTTGGATGTCGTTTCAACAGACACTTGCATGGAAAATCCTCAAATTGCCAGTTCAGTCAGTAAGTGGATCGCAACCCGATTTGTCAGCCTGAAAAGAGCGTGAACCGAATGTCGCGAAAATTAAAAGCGGTAGTTTATCACGGTTTTCCGTGAGTAGAGAATCCGCAAAATCATCCTGGATCGCGGCCCGCGCAGTGACCGGCCGACGACCGAAAACGTGGCCGCCAGCCAACGGCTTGCAACGGTCCGCTCGTTGCACGGGCAGGCACTCCGGTGCGGAACTCCGCTACCGGGCAGTCCTGTTCCAGAAACAAAAAAGGCCCTTTCAAGGGCCTTTTAACAATTGGTACTCCGGGAGGGACTTGAACCCCCACGCCTCGCGGCAATAGGACCTAAACCTATCGTGTCTACCAATTCCACCACCGGAGCTGAAACCTGGAAACTGATATCGTGAGGATATGCTCGATTCCGAACTACCTGAAAGCGGAAAAGTTGGGGTGGACGAAGGGGTTCGAACCCTCGACCGCAGGAGTCACAATCCTGAGCTCTACCAACTGAGCTACGCCCACCACATTAATCACCTGCAGAGCACGCTAGGCGCACCTTCAGCAATTCTTTAACGCTGTAAACTGCTTTTACAACTTTGCCTGACGATGGACCCAGAGTGTCGACCCGACCGGTGGCAACTGGCGCGCCCGGCAGGACTCGAACCTGCGACCCACGGCTTAGAAGGCCGTTGCTCTATCCAGCTGAGCTACGGGCGCTTAACCTTTCGCCCACCTGAATACCAGATTGAAATGGTCGGGGTAGAGAGATTCGAACTCCCGACATCCTGCTCCCAAAGCAGGCGCGCTACCAGACTGCGCTATACCCCGATAAATCTGATCAACAGATGCCTCAGCAAAGTTGGCGCGAATCATACCGGCGGTATTGCAACCCGTCAATACGGTTTTGGAAAAACCTCAAAGCGGCCAAGGCCCTGACTGATTTTGCAACTTTACCACATCCGGGCTTGCCGTTGGCGAAATTGCCGAACCATGCGACAATGCGCCCCTTCCAACCGGGGGCCTGCGCCGCTCCGGCAACCTGTTACGGCAGACCTCTGCGAGCCAATGCCCGAGCCATCGAGCCGCTGGCCTGACAGATAAAGCCACAACCGCACAAGTATTCGCCATGACCGCCACATTGATAGATGGAAAATCAATTGCCGCCCGCGTACGCCAGCAAGTCGCTGCCGGCGTCAGCGCCCGTCGTCAGCAGGGCCTTCGGGCACCGGGCCTGGCCGTCGTACTGGTCGGCGATGACCCGGCCTCGCGCATTTACGTCGGCAACAAGCGCAGGGCCTGTGACGAAGCCGGCATCGTGTCCCTGTCCTATGACCTGCCCTCAACCACATCGCAGGCGGCGCTGGAAGCACTCATTGACGAGCTCAATGAGAACCCGGAGGTCGACGGAATTCTGGTGCAACTGCCACTGCCGTCCCATATGGATGCCGACCCGATCCTGGTGAAGATTCGCCCGGACAAGGACGTCGATGGATTCCATCCCTACAACATTGGCCGGTTGATGCAACGGCGGCCGGAGCTCCGTCCCTGTACGCCAGCGGGCATCATCGAACTGCTCGACAGCATCGGTACACCCTACAAGGGTCAGCACGCCGTCATCGTGGGCGCATCGAACATCGTAGGTCGTCCCATGTCGATGGAGCTGCTGCTGCGCGGCGCGACCACGACCGTGACCCACCGCTTTACAGACGACCTGGCACGTTACGTCCGGGATGCAGACATCCTGATCGCGGCGGCCGGCAAACCGGGGCTGGTAAAGGGTGACTGGGTCAAGCCCGGCGCGACGGTGATTGACGTTGGCATCAACCGCATGGAAGACGGCAAACTGCGTGGGGACGTGGACTTTGCGGCAGCCGCCGAGCGGGCCGCCTACATCACGCCGGTGCCCGGCGGGGTCGGCCCCATGACCATTGCCATGCTTCTGCAGAACACTCTGTACGCGGCGAACGAACTGCACGCCGACTGACAGCACCGTCGCCTGCACAAAAAAACCGCGGCCTGGACCGCGGTTTTTTTTCGAGGCCGCACCCGAGGCCCGGCTAATGGGCCCAGAGTGCGGCTGCAACGACCGTTTACTGCTGGCCGTACTTGGCTTTCGCCTTCAGGCGATACGCGTGCAGAAGCGGCTCGGTGTAGCCATTGGGCTGAGCACGTCCTTTCAGAACGAGATCAACAGCCGCCTGGAACGCCACGCTGTCGTCAAAGTCCGGGGCCATGTTCCGATACGCCGGATCGTGGCTGTTCTGACGATCGACTACCGCCGCCATGCGCTTCATGGTTTCCATCACCTGTGCCTCATCACAGATGCCGTGATAGAGCCAGTTGCAGATGTGCTGCGACGATATACGCAGGGTTGCCCGATCTTCCATCAGTCCCACGTCGTTGATATCGGGAACTTTGGAGCAGCCAACGCCCTGATCGATCCAGCGCACCACGTAACCCAGAATCCCCTGGGCGTTGTTGTCC
>JAWVWU010000177.1:0-5321 GCA_033723595.1 Marinobacter sp.
GAAGGCGGATTTCCGGGATTACTGGCAGACTTTCCGGGCCGCCTATGAAGCGTGGATCGACAACCGCATCGAATCCATCGAGGAAACCTGGTCCGACTTCGGTGAGCGGATTGACGCCGCGCTGGCTGAGGCCCTGGCCGGACGTTCGCGTGACGAGGCCGTGCTGGTGGTGACCTCCGGCGGCGTGATCGGTCGCACGGTGAACCAGTTGCTGAAAGGTCCGGCGGCCACCGCCATCGAGCTCAATTTCCAGTTCCGCAATGCCGCCTTCTGTGAAGTCATCGTGGGACGGTCGGCCCAGCGTCTGCTCAGCTACAACAGCATTCCCCACCTCGACCGGCCCGGCCGGCGGGACGCGATCACTCACGTTTGACGCCTGGGCCGTATAACGCCCCGTCTTGCCCGATTGACCGTCGATACGCTCCGGTTCAGGCGGGCTGACGCAGCTCAGCCAGTATGTAGTCCGCCATGGCCTGCGCCGCCGGTGACAGCGTCCGGCCGGCCAGGGTGACCAGTCCGATCCCCCGGACCAGTCGCGGTTCGTGCAATGGAATGAAGCACAGGTTTGTGGGGCCTTCCGGAAAGGCCAGGCGGGGCAGGGTTGTGATACCGGCGCCGGCCTCCAGCATCGCTATCAGCGAAATCATGTTGGAGATAAAGAAGGCACTGTTGTCGATCAGGCTGGCGGCGCTGCTGTTCTGCAGCACCCGCGAGGTGCCATTGCGGATGATCCGCTCGCCGATCAGGTCCTGCCAGCGCAGTTCAGTGTGACCGGCGAACCGGTGATCGTTGCGGACCACCACGCCGATTTTGTCCTCGAACAGGTGTTGGTAATCCAGACGATCGTCCGATTGCCAGAGACTGGTGATGCCGAAATCCACTTCACCCTGTGCCACCATCCGGCACACGAATTCAGCGTTTTCGTCGTGCAGGCTGATGTCAGGGCCGGGGTTACGGGTGGTAAAACCGGCTAACAAAGCCGGCATGATGCGACTGGCAACAGATGGCACCGTCGCAAGGTTGACGTGGCCGTGACGTCCCTCTGAATGGGCCATGATGTCTCTTGCCAGGCGATCATGCTGATTGATCAGGTCGCGAAACCGGGGCAGGCAATATTGACCAAACGGGGTCATGGCACCCTTTCCGGTACGCTCGAATAGCGGTTGCCCGAGTTTCTGCTCGAGATCGCGAATGGCCATCGATAACGCCGGCTGGGTGCGGTGCAATCGACGGGCGGCCGCATGAAACCCACCTTCCTCGACCACGGTCACCACGTACCTCAGCAGTTGTATTTTGAGTTCCGGCGGCATGATGTGTCCTTTCTGGCTACCACGGGTGATAAGTTAATATTATCAGATCGAAATAAATATTGATTATTCTTATTTTTCTGACTTGGTTAGCATGGGGCATCAATGATCAGGAGGTTTCCATGTCCAAGTCGCACCCGCTCTACATCAACAATCAATGGGTTGAGGGCCAAAGCAGCACCACCAATATCAGCCCGTCCAATCTTGAGGATGTGATCGGCGAATATGATCAGGCCAGCGCCGATCAGACCCGGGAGGCGATTGTCGCGGCAACAGCCGGCTATCGGGTTTGGCGCCAAAGCGGCCTGGAAGAGCGCTACAAGGTGTTGATGGCCATCGGCGATGAGCTGGTCACCCGGGCCGACGAACTCGGTGAACTGCTGTCCCGGGAAGAGGGCAAACCGTTCGCTGAAGGTCGGGGCGAAGTCTATCGGTCCGGGCAGTTTTTCCATTACTACGCGGCGGAAGTTCTGCGCCAGATCGACGAGCGGGTGGATTCGGTGCGTCCGGGGGTCGAAGTGGACACCCGGCGGGAGCCAGTGGGCGTGGTGGGCATTATCAGCCCCTGGAATTTCCCCATGGCGACGGCGGTCTGGAAGATTGCGCCGGCCCTGGCGTTCGGCAATGCGGTGGTGTTCAAACCGGCGAATCTGGTCCCTGCCAGTGCCTGGGCGCTGACCGAAATCATCAGCCGGCAACCCCTGCCGCCGGGCACCTTCAACCTGGTGATGGGCAGTGGGTCTGTGACCGGCGAAGCATTGATCACCAGTTCTGAGATCAACGCACTCACCTTCACCGGTTCTCTGGAAGTTGGCCGCCGGGTAGCGGCCGCGACCGCCGGCAACCTGGTCAAGTGCCAGCTTGAAATGGGCTCCAAGAACGCCCTGGTCGTGCTCGACGATGCGGACCTGGACCTGGCCGTGGAGGCCGCCTTTAACGGGGCTTACTCCGGCTCTGGTCAGAAATGCACCGCCTCTTCCCGACTGATCGTGACCGAGGGTATTCACGATGCGTTCGTCGAGCGCCTGATCAAGCGCCTGGAACAGGCCACGGTTGGGCCGGCGTTGAGCAAAGGGGTACAGATCGGGCCGATTGCAGACGAGCGTCAACTGGCCTCCAACCTGGCGTGGATTGAGCGTGCGACCGCCGACGGCGCGACGCTGGCGTTCGGCGGGGAGCGCGTGCAGCGTGAGACGGCCGGCTACTACCTGATGCCGACGCTGTTCACCGATACCGACAACCGCATGGCGATCAATCGCGACGAGGTCTTTGGACCGATTGCCTGTGTCATCCGGGTGCCGGACTACGAAACCGCGCTGGCCACTTTGAATGATACCCAGTACGGCCTGACCGCCGGCATCATCACTGATTCCCTGAAATACGCCTCGGACTTCAAGGCGAGGGCTGAAACCGGCTGTGTCATGGTCAACCTGGCAACCGCGGGCACGGATTATCATGTGCCGTTTGGCGGCCGCAAGAATTCCAGTTTTGGGCCGCGGGAACAGGGGCGCTATGCCCGTGAGTTCTACACCGTGGTCAAGACCTGTTACGTGAGGGCCTGACGATGTCACAGTCTGTCCTGACGATCGATGGCCTGCAGTACTCCAACTGGTCCCGGACCGTATTCGAACAGATGCGCGCCGGGGGGGTGGACGCGGTTCACGCCACTCTGGTGTATCACGAGAACACCCGCGAAACCCTGTCCCGCTTTGGCGAGTGGAACCGGCGTTTCGAGGAACACTCCGATCTCATTATGCCGGTACTCGAACCCGGCGATATCGAACGCGCCCGGGCGAGCGGTCGCACCGGCATTTTTTTCGGAGCCCAGAACTGTTCGCCGATCGAGGATGACATCGACATGGTGGCGGTCATGCGGCGCCTCGGATTGCTGATCATGCAGCTGACCTACAACAACCAGAGCCTTCTGGCCTGTGGCTGCTATGAGCGGGAAGACAGCGGGATTACCCGATTTGGACGACAGGTGATCAGCGAGATGAACCGGGTTGGCATGATCATCGACATGTCCCACAGTTCCGAGCGCTCCACGCTCGAAGCCATCGAGCTGTCGCAACGCCCCGTCATTATTTCCCACGCCAATCCGGCGTCGTTTCATCCGGCCAAACGCAACAAGTCCGATGACGTGCTCAAGGCCATTGCCGGCAGTGGTGGTCTGCTGGGGTTCTCGGTGTATCCGTTTCACCTGCGTCATGGGTCGGATTGCACTCTGGAGTCGTTTTGCGACATGGTGGCCGACACCGCCGACCGTATGGGCATTGATCACATTGGTCTGGGTACTGACCTGTGCCAGGATCAGCCCCTCTCCGTACTGGAGTGGATGCGTAACGGGCGCTGGTCGAAAGAAAAGGACTACGGAGAGGGTAGCCAAAGTAACGCAGGTTGGCCTGAGCCGCTGAGCTGGTTCCGGGACAACCGGGACTTTCCGGCGTTAATCGACGGTCTGGCCCGACGCGGCTTCGACGCTGAAGACATCAGCAAGATCATGGGGCGTAACTGGTTGCGTCAACTGGAAGCGGGCACCCGAGAGTTGGATTGAGCCGTCATTCAATACCACGGCGATGGCCTGCGAGCGGACAACAAGCTGCTTGCGGCCAGGTCGATCGATGGCAATAAAAACGCCAATGCCGGTCATTGGCACCCTGGGCGACAACAACAAGAAGGTATGGTTATGACCATCAGCACAACAAAAGATGAGGTGTCAGGCAGCAGCCTCTCGGACAACCGCTTCGGTGACCCGGTCATCCTGGGTCTGAGTGTCGGATTCATTGCCCTGTTCGTCGGTCTGTCGCTTTATGACATCGACTGGGTGGCCGGCTTGATTGGCGCCGGCTTTGCCTGGACAGCCAAAGTGTTTGGCTCGTATTTCCAGGTGCTTCTTCTGCTTACGTTCTTTATCGGTATGGGTGTGGCGATCTCGCCGGCCGGTCGTGCGAAGGTCGGCAATCGATCGGTACCCGAGATGAGTACTTTCAAGTGGATGGCGGTGATCATGTGTACGCTGCTGGCCGGCGGTGGCGTGTTCTTTGCCGCCGGCGAGCCGATCTATCATTTCGTGGTGTCGCCACCGGCGTTCAGTGCGCAACCCGGAACGCCGGCTGCAGTGCCTGGCGCGTTGGCGCAGTCGTTCATGCACTGGGGCTTTCTGGCCTGGGCGGTGCTCGGAACGCTGTCCGCGGTTGTGCTTGCGCATGCCCACTACGTTAAAGGTCAGCCGCTGCAACCGCGCACACTGTTGTACCCGGTATTCGGCGAGGCCATCATGCAAAGCTGGTTCGGCGGGCTGGTCGATGCGTTGTGCGTGATCGCGGTCGTTGCCGGCACCGTCGGGCCAATTGGCTTCCTGGCGACCCAGGTCAGCTTTGGCTTCCACGAGCTGTTTGGTGTGTCCGAGGGGTTCGGCACCCAATTGCTGATTCTCGTTGTACTGGCCTGTGTCTACGTCACATCGGCGGTCACCGGTATTCATCGGGGTATCCAGATGCTCAGCCGGCTGAACGTGTTCCTGGCCCTGGCCGTAGCGGCGGTGATTTTCATCTTCGGGCCAACCCTGTTTCTGACCAACGCCTACGTCCAGAGCTTTGGTGAATACATCAGCTCATTCTTTTCCATGGCCACCATGACCAGCGAAACGGCTCCGGGCTGGTGGATGCAGTGGTGGACGGTGTTCTTCTTTGCCTGGTTTATCGGCTACGGCCCGCTGATGGCCATTTTCGTGGCGCGCATCTCGCGCGGCCGGACGATCCGCGAGATGATCATGGCGGTGGCGGTCCTGGCGCCCATTGCCACCACCATCTGGTTTACCCTGCTGGGCGGCTCGGGCATTTTCTACCAGCTCAACGGCACCATCGATCTGGCCGATGCGCTCAATAAATTCCAGTTTGACGTCGCTACGCTCACGGTCGCGCAGGCACTGCCCGGCGGCGGATTGATGGCCATTGCCATCCTGCTGCTGACCACCATTTTCGTGGCCACCACCGGCGACTCCATGAGTTACTC
>JAWVWU010000178.1:0-5313 GCA_033723595.1 Marinobacter sp.
CACGCCGGCGACGTCAATGCCGCGGCCGATGCCAATCAGAAAGTCACTTCCCTGTTTCCGTCCCAGGCCACGGGTGAACCGGTGGATACAGCCCTTGAGCTGTTCAACCAGATGTCGCGTCAGATTACCGATTCCTATCGGACCCTGGAGTCGCGGGTCAATCAGTTGTCCGGGGAGCTGTCGGCCGAATCCCGCCAGCGGCAATGCGAGCTGGAGGAAAAGGAACGCCTGGCAGACCGGTTGTCCACGCTGCTGTCGGTTATGCCGGCCGGGGTTGTGGTGCTGGACAGCCAGGGCGTGGTCAGTCAGTGCAATCCGGCCGCGGTCGGCCTGTTGGGCGAGCCGCTGGAGGGGGCTCGTTGGCTCGACGTCATTCAGCGCTGCTTTGCGCCCCGCAGCGACGACGGCCATGAGGTTTCACTGCGTGACGGACGCCGCGTCAGTATAGAAATCCGCTCGATGGAAAACGAACCCGGGCAACTGATCCTGCTGACCGACCTGACAGAAACCCGTCAGCTCCAGTCGCAGCTTGCCCATGCTCAACGGCTGTCGGCGATGGGCCGCATGGTGGCGTCACTGGCCCATCAGATCCGGACACCGTTGTCGGCGGCGATTTTGTATGGGGGGCATCTGTGCGAACCCGAGCTGGAGCCCGAACTGCAACAGCGCTGCGCCCACAAGCTGATGTCCAGACTGACGCATCTGGAGCAACAGGTCCGGGATATGCTGATCTTCGCCCGGGGTGAAACCCGACTGGCCGAGGCTTTGTCGTCAGACACCCTGGTAAGCGGGTTAAAAGCCGCGGTGGAGGGACTGACGCTGGATCCTCATCAGCGGGTGGAGGTTGTCGGACCGGATTCGGATGCTCAATTGATGTGTAACCGGGAAGCGCTGGTTGGCGCGTGTCTGAACCTGGTGACAAACGGCCTGGAAGCCGGTGCCACCGACGTGACCGTCGGCATGGCGGCAACCGGGGGCAATCTCGATATTTCTGTCCGCGACAACGGTCCCGGCTTTGACGCGTCGCAGACCGAGCAGTTGCTGGAAGCGTTCTACACGACAAAATCGCACGGCACCGGCCTCGGGCTGGCCGTCGTGCAGGCGGTTGTGAAGGCCCACAACGGACAGTTTTCTTTTGAAGCTCCGGAGCAGGGCGGTGCCCTGGCCCGGATACGGCTGCCGCTGGCGACAACCCGTCCCCGGACGGACCAGCACAGCAAGTAAGTGGAGGTGAACATGGCCAGGCCCCAGATACTGATAGTGGAAGATGATCGCGACCTGCGAGAAGCGCTGGTTACCACGCTCGAACTGGCAAAATTCCGGGTTTGCGAAGCCGGCTCCGGAGAGCAGGCGTTGGCCAGACTCGCCGACGGTGCTGTTGATATGGTGGTCAGCGACGTCAATATGCCCGGCATGTCCGGCCATGACTTGCTGGCCGAGATCCAGCGCCAGTATCCCGGCTTGCCCACCCTGTTGATCACCGCCTACGGTCAGATCAGTCACGCTGTGTCTGCCATGCAGGCCGGCGCGATCGACTACCTGGTCAAACCCTTTGAGCCGCGGGTCCTGGTTGAGGCCGTGGGCCGGGTGTTGGGAGGTGCCCGTCAGGAGCGCTCGGACGAACCGGTCGCCGAGGATCCGATCAGCAAGCGCATGTTCCAGCTGGCGCGCAAGGTGGCGGTGAGTGATTCCACCGTGATGATTTCCGGCGAGAGCGGCACAGGCAAGGAAGTGCTGGCCCGCTACATACATCAGCAATCGGGTCGTGCCAGCGCGCCCTTTGTCGCCATTAACTGTGCGGCGATTCCCGAAAACATGCTGGAGGCCATTCTCTTCGGCCACGAGAAAGGCGCCTTCACCGGCGCGCATGCCTCGTCGCCTGGCAAGTTTGAGCAGGCCAACGGCGGTACACTGCTGTTGGACGAGATTTCAGAAATGGAGCTCTCGCTGCAATCGAAACTCTTGCGGGTGTTGCAGGAGCGCGAAGTGGAGCGGGTGGGTGGTCGCAAGACCATCGCTCTGGACGTACGGGTGCTGGCCACAACCAACCGGGACCTGGCCGAATATGTGCGTGAAGGCAAATTCCGCGAGGACCTGTACTACCGTCTGAGCGTGTTTCCGATGCAATGGCGACCGCTTCGTGAGCGTCCCCTGGACATCATGCCGCTGGCCCAGTCGATTCTGAAACAGCACTGTCGGAAAATGAAGCTGACCGCCATCAGCTTTGCCAGCGATGCGCGTCAGGCGCTGATGGCCCACCCGTGGCCCGGCAATGTCCGGGAGCTGGATAACGCCATTCAGCGCGCGCTGGTATTGCATCAGGGCCAGACCATTCACGCCGACGATCTGTGCCTGGAGGTGGGCATCGACGGACTGGTAGCGGCCCAGAGCAACCCGGTCATCAGCCGGGCCGGCGTCGGGTCAGAGAGCACGGCGGATACCTCTGATGCAACAATCTCCTGTGCCGATCAGGCCCAGGACGGCGAAAGCTCGGGATCGCTCGGTGATGAAATCCGGCAGCGCGAATTCCGCATCATCATCGATACGCTGAAAACCGAACGGGGCCGTCGTAACCGGGCGGCCGAAAAGCTCGGAATCAGTCCTCGCACGTTGCGCTACAAACTGGCGCAGATGCGTGAATTCGGGATCGACCCTGACACCGAACTGGCACTGGTCTGACGCCAGAGCGCCCGCATCAGGTTAGGAGAGAGGGCGGCGCCAGGGGCGAGGGGAGCGAAAAGCCGCTGCCCCGGAGTATCAGGCCGATCTTCCAGCCCAACCTCCCACTCTCCCCTCCGTGGGAGAGTGCTGGGGAGAGGGAGAGGCGCCAACGGCGCCCATCGAACCCCAAAGTCGCCTGCTCCCCTCTTCACGACAACGGACTGCCCCGACCCCTCTCCCGCTTTATCGCCGCCCCCGTCAAGACTTTGTCGCCGCACCATGCTCTGATTCGTTCACTAGATTTAACTTAATGTAATTTAATGATTTTCTGGTTTTGGCCATGATTTTGCTTTGAGTGACGACAGAGACAAATTTGAGTCACATTGCCCGGCAACAGGCCGGGTCATGTCCGGCAGCGTCCGGGCGGAGTCAGGGGGTGAATCATGGTTCAACGTGCCGACATTAACAGCGTACTCTCGGAAATCCGCTCACTGCGGTCGCAGATGATGCAGAACCAGCGGGTTGAGCAGGACAACGGTATCAAAGGCCGGATCGACGGCCCGGGCAAGCTGGACAAACCGCAGGAAACGGCCGGTTTCAGCGATATGCTCAAGCAGGCCGTTGGTCAGGTCAACGATCTTCAGCAGACCGCCAGCAGTATGCGAACCGCTTATGAGCAGGGCGATCCCAACATGGACATCAGTCGGGTGATGATCGCCTCCCAGAAAGCCTCAGTATCCTTTGAAGCGCTGACCCAGGTACGCAACCGCGTGGTCAAGGCCTACGAAGACATCATGAATATGCCGGTTTGATAGCGGAGCAGAACCATGGCGAGTGTACCTGCGGAAACCTCAGCAAACGCAATGACGGCAGCGGACGATAGCGGTGTCGCCAGCCGCAGCAACATGATCTTCGGCTTTAACCGGCTGTCGCTGTTGCGGCAGATCGGCTTGATGGTGGGACTGGCTGCCAGCGTTGCCCTTGGGGTGGCGGTCGTCCTGTGGGCGAAAGAGCCCAACTACCAGCCGGTGGTGGGCGATCTGTCGAGCTATAACCCGCAGGAAGTGACGTCGATTCTGGATCAGGCCGGCATTGAATACCGCATGGACCCCCGTTCCGGCGCGCTTTTGGTGCCGGCGGGCTCGGTTTATGATGCCCGCCTGAAGCTGGCGGCCCAGGGCGTGACCGACGAGAAAACCATCGGCTATGAAATCCTCGATAAAGACCGCGGGCTTGGCACCTCGCAGTTCATGGAGACCATCGCCTACCGGCGCGGGCTCGAGGGGGAACTGTCCCGCACCATCAGCAGCATGTCGAACGTCAAGGGTGCCCGGGTCCACCTGGCCATGCCCAAACAGTCAGTCTTTGTCCGGGATGAACGGGAACCGACCGCGTCAGTCTTTCTGGATGTAGTTGCCGGCCGTCGGCTGGATGAAGAACAGATTGCGGCCATCACCAACCTGGTCGCCGGCAGTATTCCCGAAATGAACCAGAAAAACGTCACGGTGGTGGACCAGAGCGGCCATTTGCTGACCGGTCAGGAGCAGCAGAGCGAAAGCTGGCGCATGCGTGACCAGTACGATTACAACACCCGGGTCGAAAAACAGCTGACCCAGCGGATCAATGCCATCGTGGGTCCGATCGTCGGCGATGGCCGGTTCCGTGCCCAGGTCAATGCGGATCTGGACTTCTCCTCGGTGGAGAAGGCGGACGAACTCTACAACCCTGAACAGAAGGCTATCCGCAGCGAGCGGGAAATGACCGAGCAGCGTGTCGCCGGCTCCAGCGGCGGCATTCCCGGTGCGCTGTCCAATCAGCCGCCAGGAGCCGCGAGCGTTCCTGAAACCACCGCCGGTAACACTGGCAACAACGGCGGCAATGCGGCTAACGCGAACGGTGCGGGCAATGCTAATGGCGCCGCCAACGCGTCAAACAACACGCAGTCGACGCCGGTCAATGTCCGGAAAGAGTCGACTCGAAACTATGAAATGAACCGCTCGGTGAGCTACGTACAGCAGGAGAAAGGCCAGATCCAGCGCCTGTCCGTTGCCGTCGCCGTGGACGATATGAAAGTGGTTGACCCCAAGACCGGAGCCGTCAGTTATCAGCCCTGGCCGGAAAAGGAACTGCAGCGCCTGACCATGTTGATCCGCGATGCGGTGGGTTACTCGGCTGCCCGCGGTGACAGCGTCACGGTGATGAATACCGCGTTCGCGGCTCAGCCCAAGGTCGATTATGTCGAGCCGGCCTTCTGGGAACAGCCCTGGTTCTGGGACCTGATGAAGCAGGTGCTGGCCGGGCTGGTCATCCTGGTGCTGGTTCTGGGACTGCTGCGCCCCACGCTGAAAAACCTGTCCGGTGGCGGGCGTCGTGGCCGCGATGGTGAATTTGGCGGCGAAGGCGGCTACGATGACCTTGACGGACTGGGCAGCGATGATGCCCTCCGCAAGGCCATGAGTGGTAACGATGAACTGCTTTTGCCGGGCGCAACGGACAGTTATGATAGACACTTGAATGCACTGAAAGGCCTGATCGCCGAAGACCCCGCCCGGGTCGCCCAGGTGATGCGCCAGTGGGTAAACGTGGATGACTGACGACAATACGCCACAACAGGCCGAGGCGCCCAAGAAGCCGCGCCGCAAGATTCCCCGG
>JAWVWU010000179.1:0-5301 GCA_033723595.1 Marinobacter sp.
CGCCCTGTAGGAATAACGTTGCGCCCTCTCCGGTCGCTATAATCCAGCGCGCCAGATGTCGGCCCAACTGCTCTGTCTCAGCCTCGTCCGCAAGCACAACGTCTATCGCCCCTGGAGTGGCCTGGTCACTGCTCATATCGACTCTCTCCAACAACGCCCTCGGCGCGCCCCAGCAGCAGAGGAATTGCGTCGATGAGGTCCATCGGCAACAGGCCGCGCAGGCCGAGGCGACGGGACGCCTCATTGGCACAGGCCAAGTGCAGAGACGCGGCCAGCAGCACAGCCTGCTCCATCGACGGCTCCTGACCCAGCATCGCGCCGATCATGCCGGACAGCACGTCACCCATCCCGCCGGTCGCCATGCCGGCGTTGGCACCGGACAAGACCCACGGCACTGATTCACCATTCGTGACTACCGTGCCCGCGCCCTTGAGCAGGACCGTGCCACCAAAACGCTGCTGGAGACGTTCGGCAGCGTCGAGGCGGTCCGCCTCAACGTCTCTGACCGAACAGCCCAGCAATCGGGCAGCCTCACCGGGGTGCGGCGTCAGCACCTGCGTGGCCGATTGCGCCGGAACACGCTCGGCCATCAGGTTCAGGGCGTCGGCATCGAGGACACGCGGGGACTTCGCCGCCAACACCTGCTGAAGCATCTGCTGCCCCCAGGCTCCGCGTCCCAGGCCGGGCCCGCAGACGATCGTATCGGCAGCAGCAATCAGGCCACCCAGCTCCGAGCCGTGAGTTACACCCTGAACCATCAACGATGGACAACGAGCCAGCGCCGGCGCCACGTGCTCGGGTCGGGTCGCCAAAGTTACCAGGCCGGCGCCACAGCGCGCTGCAGCCTCTGCCGCAAGCAACCCGGCCCCGCCAAAACCCCGGTCACCGCCGACGATCAAAACGTGCCCGAAAAGACCTTTGTGGGCAGTGGCGGGTCGCTTCGACAACCGGGGGCCCACACTCGCCCAGTCAAACCGGCGGGCGGCAACGGCTTGACCGGCCTGGTCCGCCAGCTCCGGATCCAGCAGGGGTTCGAACTCGATGTCGCCGCAACAGGCAGCCCCCTGCCCCGACAGCAGACCGGTTTTCAAGGCGATGAATGTGACGGTCAGGGTTGCCTGAATGGCCGGCCCGGCCACAACGCCCGTGGTGGCATCAAGCCCTGACGGCACATCAATGGCCAGTACCGGGCAGCCTGAGCCGTTGGCCGCGTTAATCAGTTCATCATAGGGCGCCCGGGGCGCGCCCGTGGCGCCGGTGCCTAGCAGCGCATCCACGATCAGGCCGGCGTCCCGGAACGCCGACCGCTGTCCGGCCGCATCCAGATCTGACCAGATATCGATGGTCACACCGTCGTTCACCGCTTTTTGCCAGGCCTTGCGGGCATCACCACCCAGACTGTCCGGGTCACGGGCCGCGATCACCCGCACGGCCATACCGTGACGCGCCGCACTGGCCGCCACCAGGTAACCATCGCCACCGTTATTGCCCCGCCCACAAAGCACGAGCACCGGTTGACGCTGCGGCCAGCGCTGCACCAGATGCCGGAACGCAGCAGACGCCGCGGTTTGCATCAGCTCGAACCCGGAAACCCCCTGCTGATCAATCAGATAATGATCAATTGCCTGAACGGCATCTGCTGAATACAGCGAGTCTGGTAAGCTGTGAACACTCTTTGAGGACATAGAATTCTCGGCCCTGCAACAGAATTCAGTTTAAGTATTATGGCCAGATGTCTGTAAAGAGTAGCAAAAACATCCCAAAGGTCATAACTTAATCAGTGAAATTTTAATGTCAGCAACTTCCTCACCAGATCCGTTCCACGCCCTGATGACGGACATCCGAAACTGGGCAAAGGCACTGGGCTTCAGCGATCTGGGCGTAACTCTGCCCGATACCGGCCAGCACGCCGACCGATTGAAGCACTGGCTGGCCGAGGGAATGAATGGCGAGATGGCCTACATGGCCGATCATGGCGACAAGCGTCACGAACCCCGATCCCTGGTGCCCGGCACCGCTCGGGTGATTTCGGTGCGCATGGATTATCTGCCATCACCGGATAAGCCCTCGGCCACCCTCGCCAACCCTGAAAAAGCCTACATCTCCCGATATACCCTGGGGCGGGATTACCACAAACTGATCCGCAAACGCCTGGCAACGCTGGCGCGGCAAATTGACACGGCAGTGGCGGGTTATAACTACCGGGCCTTCGTTGACAGTGCTCCGGTTCTCGAAAGGGCGCTTGCCCAGCGTGCGGGGCTGGGGTGGATTGGCAAAAACACCATGCTACTCAACCGTAAGGCGGGCTCGTTCTTTTTCCTGGGCGAAATCTTTACCAGTGCGCCGCTGCCCGTCAGCGATGCCTACGAGCAGGACCATTGCGGACGCTGCTCGGCCTGCCAGGACCTGTGCCCCACCGGCGCATTTCCAACGCCTTACACACTGGATGCCCGGCGCTGCATCAGCTACCTGACTATTGAACTCAAAGGCAGCATCCCGGAAGAGCTGCGGCCCTTGATGGGCAATCGGGTGTTTGGTTGTGACGACTGCCAGCTGGTCTGTCCGTGGAATCGCTTCAGTAAGCCGTCAGAAGAAGACGATTTCCAGCCACGCCACGGCTTGGACAACAGCGATCTGGCGACGCTGTTCCTGTGGTCCGAATCCGAATTCCTGAAACACACGGAAGGCTCGGCCATCCGCCGCACCGGTTACCTCGGCTGGCTGCGTAACCTTGCGGTCGGACTGGGTAATGCCCCGACCACCATCCCGGTCGTCGAAGCGCTGAAACAGCGAGCGAATCATCCCTCGGAACTGGTGAGAGAACACGTGCATTGGGCGCTGGCCCGTCATGGGCTGGCAACGTCCGAGGGCTGACCCGGGTAGCGCTGACCGGACGTCGCCCGGCGTTCCCGACTACAAGCGGAAGAAATGGTCCCGGTAGTGACGCAACTCGTTGATAGAATCTCGAATGTCATCCAGCGCCAGATGGGTGCCCTTTTTGCTGACGCCTTCCAGCACATCCGGCCGCCAGCGCCGTGCCAGTTCCTTGATGGTGCTGACATCGAGATTGCGATAGTGGAAGAAGCCCTCCAGTGCCGGCATGTACTTGACCAGAAAGCGACGGTCCTGACCGATACTGTTGCCACACAGCGGCGACTGACCGGGCTCCAGGTGCTCCTGGAGAAAGGCCAGTGTCTGTTGTTCCGCCTCGGCCTCGGAAATTCGGCTCTGCCGCACGCGCTGAGTCAGACCGGTCTGCCCATGGGTGCGGGTACACCACTCATCCATCGCGTCCAGCAGGCTGTCCGGCTGGTGCACGGCAATCACCGGGCCTTCCGCCACAATCGTGAGCTCGGAATCGGTAATCAACGTGGCCATTTCGATGATCCGTTCCCGCTCAGGGTCCAGACCGGTCATTTCCAGATCAATCCAGACCAGTCGATCATTTGACGCCATAACACTTCTCCTGTTCATTGAACGCCTGAACCGCCTCCGTCAACGACGACGGACGCGCTCGCGGGCGAAATCGGAATGGTGAAACCCCGGCTCGGTACCATGCGAACAGCCAACAGACCTAACCGGACATTCTTTAAATAACGTATGATGAACCATCACAGCCGATGAATACACGCATGAATGACGCAATGACTCCCACCCATGTCTAAACGCCGACTCAACAAACAGCAACAGTGGCGCATCCAGAAAGTCCAGGACGAGCGTGCCCAACGCGCCGCCCGCAAGGAGCGAAGCATCGACCGACAGCTCGAAGCCAGCGAGCTGGGCGAGGAGCAGGCCGGGTTAGTGATCGCTCACTACGGACAGCAACTCGACATTGAAGCACTGGAAGGCGAACGTCGAGGCCGCATTCTGCGCTGTTTTGCCCGCGCCAATATTCAGGGGCTGGTCACCGGGGACCGCGTTGTCTGGCGGCCGGCCGCCGATGATACGGGCGTTATCGTGGCTCGATCAGAGCGAACGTCCCTGCTGCAGCGACCGGACAATTTTGGCCAGCTCAAACCGGTGGCCGCCAACATAGATCACATCATTCTGGTGATCGCGCCGGAACCCGAGCCCCACGACAACCTGATCGACCGCTATCTGGTAGCCGCGGAAAGCACGGGCATTCCGACGGTGATCCTGCTGAACAAAAGCGACCTGCTTAACGACCGCAACCGTCCATCGATCGACGCTCTGCTGGCTCGCTACCAGACACTCGGCTACGACATCGTCACCACGTCCGCAAAAGGTGATGCCGGACATCGCGCTGGCGAGCAGGCTTTCCATGCCCTGGTCGACGGCAAAACCAGCGTCTTCGTGGGCCAGTCCGGGGTGGGCAAATCCTCGATCATACAGACCCTGTTACCGGACGAGACCCTGCGCGTGGGCGCGCTGTCGGAAAGTACGGGCAAGGGAACTCACACGACGACGACCGCCCGCCTGTTCCATCTAAAGGGCAGTGGCGACCTGATCGACTCGCCCGGTATTCGCGAGTTCGGGCTCTGGCACATGACGCCCGATGAAATTGAAGAGGGATTCCGGGAAATCCGACCGCTGATCGGCTACTGCCGTTTTCGTAACTGTCGCCACCAGGGCGAGCCCGGTTGCGCCATTGAGGGAGCGGCCAGCGAGGGTCGCATCAGCCCGCAGCGCATGCACAGTTTCCGTCGGATCTTACAGGACATGGCCGAGCAGCAGGCCCGCGGGCTGGGAAGCATCTGACAGGGGCGGCGACGCTTAATGTGAACGCTACCAGTTCACTTCCCCGGATTTGGGTTTGTCCGGAAGCGCTGGCAAATCGCCTTTCTCCAGGTTTTTCATGGCCGCCTCCGATGCCTTCTGGCTGGGCAATGTCAGGTCAATGACCGGCTCGCTGCCGCCTGACTGACTGGCTCTCTCTTCGATGTCCGCCATCGCCTTCTTGTTCAGCACGATGATGGAAATCCGGCGATTCACCGGGGCCAGCGGGTTTTTCTTGTCGAACAGTACCGAGTCACTGAGCCCGACCACACGCGCGATCTGATCGGCGCGGACACCACCGGCGACCAACGCCCTCCGTGCCGTGTTGGCGCGGTCGGCCGAAAGCTCCCAGTTGGTATAACCCGGGCGGCCATTGAACGGCGTGGCGTCGGTATGACCGGTAATGCTGAGCTTGTTGCGAACCGAACTCAGGGTCTTGGCCAGTTCGAACAGGATATCCTGGGAGTAGTACTTGAGCTGGGCGCTGCCGCTGTCAAACATCGGGCGTTGCGAGCGGTCGACGATCTGGATGCGCAGCCCTTCATCGGTGATATCGATCAGGAG
>JAWVWU010000180.1:0-5291 GCA_033723595.1 Marinobacter sp.
CCGGCGCAGACCGACGATGAAGCCGACGAGGGCCTGGACGACGAACTGGCTGCCATCTTCCTGGAAGAAGCCCAGGATCTGATCGAGAGCACCGCTGAAGCGCTGCAGAGCTGGAGTGAAAAGCCGGACAGTCCGGAGCTGTTGCGATTGCTCCAGCGTGACCTGCACACCCTCAAAGGTGGCGCCCGGCTTGCCGATATTACACCGATCGGCGATCTCGCCCATGAACTGGAAACGCTGTTCGAAGGTTTGACCGAGCATCGCCTCGCGATCAACGAGGAGCTGGCTGACCTGCTGTTCCGCTGTCATGACCGCCTGGCTGGCATGGTCGACGCGATCAAGAACGAGCAACCACCACGTCCCGCCCCGGATCTCATCGGTGACATCCGGGCTTACATGGATGCTGCGACCGCCAGTCGGCCGGTTACCCGTGTCGACGAACCGGACGACGTTGCTTTACCGGTGCCAGACGTCACCGAAGAGCAGGACGACGAGACCTCATCAGCGCACGACAGCACTGAACTGGATCCCGAACTGGCAGAAATCTTCCTCGAAGAAGCCGGTGAAATCATCCACACCACGGCCGAGCAACTGCATCAGTGGCAGCATGATCCCGACCAGCCGGAGCTGGTCAAGGAACTACAACGCGAGCTGCATACCCTGAAAGGCGGCGCTCGCATGGCCAATATCGCCCCGATTGCCGATGTTGCCCACGAGATGGAGACGCTGTTCGAACGCATCGCCGAGGGTCGTATTGAGGCCACCGAGGCGCGCCGGGATCTTGCGTTGCGGGCTCATGACCAACTCGCGGCGCTGATCGATGCCATCGCAGACCGCGGTCATTGCCCGGACGTGCCAGAGCTGGTCGCTGACCTGCAGGCGGCGATCACAGATCAACAGCCCCTGCGGCCGGAAGCGCCGCTGGAGGAACCGGATACCGAAGCAGCGATCGTTGATGCGGCAGAGTCTGGACAGCAGTCCGGACACGAAACAGAGGCTGAGGCAGAGGCCCAGGATACGGCAGAACACACCGCTGATCTGTCACACCTGGATCCCGAACTGATCGGCATCTTCCTTGAGGAAGCCTACGATCTGATCAACTCAACCGGCAGCGCCCTGCACAGTTGGAGCGAAGATCCCGACAACCGCGCCATTGCCGCGGAACTCCAGCGTGACGTTCATACCCTCAAGGGTGGGGCTCGCATGGCCGGGGTCAGCGCCATAGGCGACCTGACCCACGTTCTGGAAGACCTGTTCGAAAAAGTGGCCGAGGGCCAACTCACAGCGTCCGACCGCATGAACGACTTGCTGTTTGCCTGTCATGACCGCCTGGCGCAGATGGTGGAACAGGTTGCGACCCAGAAACCGTGCCCGCCCGCCGACGAACTGGTGGCAGAAGTCAGCGAACTGCTGTCCGGTCCAACCGCCGCGGCCGGCACGGAGCCTGAGCCGGAGCTGGAAACACCGATCGCATCCGGCACCGCAGAGGACACGTCTCAGGCGCCGGTTAATGCCGATCTGCGTGATGACGACCTGATCGGTATCTTCCTGGACGAAGGTCTGGAGATTCACGGCGCCTTGGCAGAATGCCTGGCGCAGTGGCGCGAAGATCCTGCCGAACTGACCGAAGTTACCCGGCTCCAGCAGGAGCTGCACACCCTCAAAGGCGGTGCGCGCCTTGCCGATATCGATGCCGTTGCCGATCTGGCAGAAGCCTGGTCTGACAGCCTCGAGCCGCTGATTGCCGGCGGCGGCAACCAGCCGGCGCTCCTGTCGCTGAGTGAGCGGGCCAACGATACCCTCAGGACCATGCTGACGGCGCTGGAAGAAAGCCAGACGCCGGCCGGTGACCCCGCGCTGATCGAAGCCTTCCTGGCGGCTCGGGAGGGGGCCGAAGAACCGCTCTCGACAGACGATGAGCCCGCGTCGACGACTGCCGCTCAGGAGCCCGTTGATACCGAGGTTCTGGAGATCTTCCTGGAGGAAGCGACCGAGATTCTCGATCAGTTGGAACAGTTGCTCGCAGACTGGCGCAAAGAGCCGGCCAACGCCCATTTCAACCAGGAAGCCCAGCGCGCGCTCCATACTCTTAAGGGCGGAGCCCGTCTGGCGCAACTGCCGGACCTGGGTAACCGGGCCCATGCGCTGGAAACCCGGCTGATTGACCTCGGCGGCAACGCTCCTGACGATGTGGCCTGGGTCGATATCACAGCGGATCATGACCACATTATCCGTCTGGTCCGGGATGTCCGGGAACGCTTCGAGCGCGGCGGCGACGCGACGCCGGAGCCCCGGTCCGAACAGCCGGCCGCTGCCGAGCCGGAAAAACCGGCACCGGTGGCCAAAGCGCCGGCCGAACAGCCGACCGCGCCGCAACCCAAACCGGCGGCCAAAGCGCGCGCCGGCAAACAACGGCAGCCAGACGCCGGGCGCGCCGCCCAGGAAACCATCAGGGTATCGGCCCCGCTGCTGGACGAACTGGTCAATCTGGCTGGCGAGACCAGTATCACCCGGGGACGCCTGGAGCAGCAGACCAGCGACTTCAGCCACACCATTGATGAAATGGCGGCCACCATCGAACGTCTGCGCGAGCAGCTGCGCCGGATGGATATCGAGACCGAGGCGCAGATCCTGTTCCGGGCCGAACGTGAGCACGGCCCGGATTACGGCGACGATTTTGATCCGCTGGAAATGGACCGCTACTCGTCGATCCAGCAGCTGTCACGGGCTCTGAGCGAATCCTCCTCGGACCTGGCGGATCTGCGTGAAACCATGTCGGACCGGGTGCGTGATACGGAAACCCTGCTGGTTCAGCAGTCCCGTATCAACACGGAACTGCAGGAAGGTCTGATGAAGACCCGCATGATTCCGTTCGCCTCCATGGTGCCTCGCCTGCGGCGTATTGTCCGGCAAATCAGTGGCGAGCTGGGCAAAAAAGTTGACTTCGATGTTCGTAACGCCGAAGGCGAGATGGACCGCAACATTCTTGAACGCATGATCGCGCCACTGGAACACATGTTGCGTAATGCCCTCGACCACGGTATCGAAAAGCCCGCCGACCGCAAGAAGTCGGGCAAGCCTGAAACCGGCGAGGTGACCCTGTCACTGACCCGCGAAGGCGGTGAGGTGGTTCTGCGGATGATCGACGATGGCGCGGGTATTCCCACCCGGGTCATCCGCGACAAGGCGATTCGCCAGGGTATGCTCCGCGAGGATGAAGAGCTGAGCGACCGGGAAATCCTGCAGTTCATTCTGCAGCCGGGCTTCTCGACGGCAGCCCAGGTCACCCAGATTTCCGGCCGCGGCGTCGGCATGGATGTGGTCGCCAGTGAGATCAAACAGCTCGGCGGCAGCCTCGACATCGACTCCGAAGTTGGCCGGGGCACCACCTTCACCGTGCGACTGCCCTTTACGGTGTCCGTCAACCGGGCCCTGATGGTCTCTACCGGGGAAGATTTCTACGCCATCCCGCTCAACACCATCGAGGGGATTGTCCGGGTCAGCACCTACGAACTGGAAGAGTATTATCAGCCGGACGCCCCGCTTTACGAGTACGCCGGCCAGCAATACCGGCTCCAGTATCTCGGTGGTCTGCTGCACAGCGACCACCATCCGAAACTTCAGGGCCAGGCCCTGCCGCTGCCGGTGATTCTTGTCCGCGGTGCCGAACAGCCGATGGCGCTGCAGGTTGACAGCCTGATGGGCAGCCGGGAGATCGTGGTTAAATCGCTTGGGCCCCAGTTCAATTCGGTCCGGGGCGTTTCCGGTGCCACGATCCTGGGTGACGGTAATGTGGTGGTGATCCTGGATCTGCCGGCGATGATCCGTTCGGATATCCTGTCCGAGCGCCAGCGCCTGTCGGATCTCCAGAACGCCCAGGAACGCCAGCTCCACGAGGACCGTCCAACCATCGTTATGGTGGTGGACGATTCAGTCACGGTGCGCAAGGTGACGTCACGGTTGTTGGAACGCAACGGCATGGAAGTGGTGACGGCAAAGGATGGTCTGGACGCGGTTGCGCAACTGCAGGACCACAAACCCGACATCATCCTGCTGGACATCGAGATGCCCCGCATGGACGGCTTCGAGGTGGCGAGTTTCGTGCGCCATGATGACGCGCTACTCGACACGCCGATCTGCATGATCACCTCACGGACCGGGGAGAAGCACCGCGAGCGCGCACTGGCGATCGGGGTTAACGAGTATCTTGGAAAGCCCTTCCAGGAAACCGAACTTCTGGACACCATCCGCCGGCTCACCGGACACAACTGATGACCGGCTCCGCGGGCCGCCACGCGGTCGGGATTGTTTCGGACAGCGTCCTCCAGCGGCATCGACTGCAGGAGGCCGCCTCCCGCTTTGGCCTGGCGGCAGGTTTTTCCGGCAATCCGGAGCGCCTGCTGGGCTACACCGAGATTCCGGTCATGCAGTTGTGGCTGGTGACTCTGGAGGATGAATCCGATCACCCGGCCCTGCTCGATTACCTGCTGGAACACAGCGAGGCGCCGATTCTGTTCGGCGTTGACCATGCGCCGAAACCCGGCACCACCGATTACGTCCGCTGGGAGCGTCGGCTGCAGGACAAGCTGGAGCAGCAACTCGGCGCGCTGGAGCAGCTGGACAGCCAGGCAGAACTCGATCAGCTTGCGCAAGCGACAGAGCCACAGCGCTCCCCGGACCTGCCCCATTGGATTAAACCGGCAGTGGCCGGGCAGCCCGCCGACGAAGTCTGGGTGCTGGGGGCCTCTCTCGGGGGTCCGGCGGCGGTCAAGGCCTTCCTCGATCATTTGCCCGCCGGTCTGCCGGTTGGCTTTATCTACGCCCAGCACATCGACAGCCACTTTACCGATGTGCTGAGTCGGGTGCTCGGCCGTCACGCCCACTACCGGCTGACGACCGCTGCCAACGGCATGACGATCAACAACGGCGACGTTATCCTGCTGCCGGTTGAGCATGAATGGTCGCTGGATGCCGATGGGCGACTGAGTGAGAAAGACACGCCCTGGCCGGGTCCTTACGGACCGTCCATTGACCAGGTCCTGCTGAATGTGGGCGATCATTATCGTCATCGGTGCCATGCTATCTTGTTCTCCGGCATGGGCAACGACGGTGCGATCGCGGCGCCCTTGCTGCGCGCCTATGGCAGCCGGATCTGGATTCAGAACAGCGAAAGCTGCGGGAACAGCTCCATGCCGGATTCCATTGCCGAAACTGGCTGTGCCAGTTTTACCGGCACACCGGAACAACTGGCCCGCGAACTCGTCAAGACGATTGAAGAATCCTGCCTGCTC
>JAWVWU010000181.1:0-5289 GCA_033723595.1 Marinobacter sp.
GCCGACGACATGGCGGGCATTCTCGAGTCGCTCTAGTATGCCTCGCAGCCTTTTTGCCGCGTGAGTGCCGCACGCCGCGGGCTCAGCGGTAAGCCGCCGCCGGCGCTCGCTTGCCCAACAGTACCCGGGCGCCGAGCTCGCCGGTGCGCTCGACGTGCAAGACACCGGCTGCAAGCTCACACACTTCCGCGGTCTGGTAAACGGTGTCACCCGACTCGGTGGCCAGAATGAACGGCCCCTGTTGCACCAGCAGCATCACATCGAACTCATGGCTGTGCAGGTCACCGTCGGCCTCCGGGGGATACTCGCGGACTACGGGCGACTCAAACCCGTTTTCCTGCAAACGTATTCTGAACTGCGTTTCGTTCATCAACCTTCCTCGTCAAGGTAACTAAACGGACAGATCACCAAGGTGCCAGAGCCCCGCGAGTTTCGCCAGCCTCTGAGGATTTCAGACAACGTTGGCGTTGGAGCAATCCGGCCGGTTGGCGATGTTGTCCAGTTCTTTTACAGCAGGTGAGCCGGTGCGGGTGCCGTCGTTTACCCAGGCGGCTGATTCGTCATAACATCCCGGACTATGGCGCGGTTCATGCCTCAGTCCATGAACGCCCTTTCCTGGATAGCGGCGTCTCGACGCGGCGTCGCTGGGCCGGATAAGCCGGTATCAGCAGCTTGCGCTAGCAGGTCGACACATCAGGAGAAACACCCCAATGAGCATGTTGAAGGAATTCAGGGAATTCGCCGTCAAAGGCAATGTCGTGGATCTGGCGGTGGGTATCATCATCGGCGTGGCCTTTGGCAAGATCGTCACGTCATTTGTTACGGACCTGCTAATGCCGCCGCTGGGCTTGCTCATCGGTGGTATCGATTTCAGCAACCTGGTCATTGTTCTTAAAGCCGCCGGCGATGGCACCGAGGCCGTGGCGATTCGCTATGGGCTGTTTATCCAGACCGTTGTTGACTTCGTCATTGTCGCCTTCGCCGTGTTTCTCGCCGTACAGCTGCTGAACCGGCTGCGCAGGAAAGAGGCGGTAGCACCGGCAACGCCGCCAGCGCCAAGCGCCCAGGAACAGTTACTGACGGAAATCCGAGACCTGCTCAAGCAGCGATAACGGCGGCCTTTGCCATCTCGGGCCCGACATGAGACCGAGGAGTCGGCCCGGGCAGATGCGTCATGCCGGTTCCGGTGTGCACAGGCTCATTTTACCTCGTTTCCTCCCCGGCCAGTTTGGGGGCACCAACCGGCTGCCCCAATGTTCGCTTGAAGCCTACTTAGTGACAGAGCTCATGGCCGCGTGCCTCCCGACTGACCCCATCATCGTACCGTCAGCCTTCTTTTTTTTACCGGCAGTGCTACCGACGCTGATTTGAACCGTAGACGTTCCTGTCGTGGCTCCCGGGGCGCCAGGTCACTCGGCGCACCGCCGCACCGCCGGCGGCACAGCATTCCCTCTACTTCGGAAACTGCTCATTGCTCCGGGTCGTTGTTTTGATTAGCTTTCTTACTTTCCAGGAGATAAACCGTGTCCCAACTCAAGCTCGCTTTGCTACTTGGTATGACCGTGGCATTGGGCCCGCTGGCGCTGGATGCCTATCTGCCGGCCTTTCCCGTGATTGCCGATCACCTTGGACTGGCGCACGGTGCGGTTGGCCTGACGCTGAGTGCCTACGTCACAGCCCTGGGGCTTGCACAGCTGGTGGGCGGCCCTCTGTCCGATCGCTATGGACGGCAACCGGTCCTGCTCGGAGGCCTGGCCGTTTTCGCCGGCGCGGCGGTGATGGTCTCGATGGCAGGCACGCTCTCTGACATGGTGATGTGGCGCGTCGTCCAGGGGATCGGCGGCGCGTTCTGTGCGGTCTCGGTGCCGGCCATTGTCCGCGACCAGGTCGGCGGCCAGGACGCGGCCCGGCTGTTTGGTCTTATCGGGCTGATCATGTTCATTGCGCCGGCGGCGGCGCCCTCACTGGGTGCGATGATGCTGACCCTGGCTGACTGGCCCGGCATTTTCCTGATGCTGGCCGGGTACGCGGTCTTTCTGGGGCTGGCCTTGCGGGTGGCCCTGTTTCCCCGCCTGCAACCGCGGCCCCGGGCGGCGACGCCGGTGCGAACACTGGTGACCAATTACCTGCTGGTGCTTCGTCACCTGACCACCATGCGATTTGTCGGCATTCAGGTGCTCTGTTTCAGTACCATGCTGCTGTTTATCACCCACTCGTCCTTCATCTACCAGGAATGGTTTCAGCTCTCCAACAGCCAGTTCTCGATGCTCTTCGCGTCGAACATCGTCCTGATGGCAATACTGAACCTGATCAACCGGCCGCTGCTGCGGCGGTTTTCATCGGTCGTTCTGTTGCGCACTCAGGTCATTATGCAGTGGGTGGCACTGATCGCCCTGGTCACCGTGGTGATGTTGGAGGGCCCCCTGTGGTTGGTCGCACCCTGCATTATCGCCGCCATTGGCTGCCAGGGCGGGATCATCCCCAACAACATGGCCAACGCCCTGGAGTTTTTTCCGCATATGGGGGGCACGGCGTCCGCCATGCTGGGCGCGTCGCAATTTACCATTGCCGGCGGCATCAGTGCGCTGTCATCCGTCTTGGGTGGCGATGCCCTGCTGCCCATTGTGATCAGCATGCTGGCCTGCTCAACCGGCGCGGTCCTGCTGGCGATTGGCGCGCCGCGCGCGATGCGACGGGAACTGGCGGCGGCGTGAGCGGTGACATTGCCGATGGCCGCATTGCGCGCGCCTTGTTTGCCAGCCTTGACCCTGTAACCCCAGCCTTGACCCTGTCACCATAGGAGCCATGTCCGTGAACGTAAAAACCCGAATCCTGTTCCGGTCCCGACGCCTGAACGTTTATCTGGTCCGGTACCCCGAGGGCCACAAGGTCAGCCCGCATCTGGACATGATTGCCCAGGGGCGACTTTACAAGCTCAACTGTGTGTTGAAAAAACCCCGGGCCGGCGGCCGCTTTCTGTGCGAGCGGACTGCCTTGAACCTGTTCGGGCGGGTGATCCTTTTCCGGCCCGACCTGCACCAGCATCAGGTAACGCGGATTGAATCCGGCAATCGCTGGCTACTCAGCGTTGCCCTGACGACGCCGTAGTTCGCCAGAGCAGGCTGGCGACGGCGGTGACGGAATCACGATGCCCGGCCGGCCGTCAGGTGCGCCGCGTACGCCACTTGAAACGCACTTTCCTGAAAGGCCTTCAACCCGGTCTGGGTAAAGGCGATGGGCACCGGATTTGCCGCTAGCGTCGACTTGATCAGAGCCGGCGACAGCAGAATGACCTCCAGATCCCGGTCAGCCATCAGTTGGAGCGTCGCTTCCAGTTTGAAGCTGACCGCACCACCGGCGAACCGGCCTTTGGTCATACGCTCTTTGACCGCGACTTTCCTGACGTCGTAGGCCACCAACAACTGTGCAAAGTCGGCCTGAAACTGTTTCAGATCTTCACCGCTGTGGTTTTTTCTGAGCGACAGTTTGCGAATCTTGCATTCCGGCAGGCTGAACTGCCCCTGATCAAGGTTCAGCAGACACACCACTGCATCGCTGCCGGTCAGTTCAACACCGCAGACAATCATCCGGGCTCCTTAATGTGAATTAACCGCAGCACTTCTTGAATTTCTGGCCGCTGCCGCACTGGCACGGCTCATTGCGGGACGGTCCCCTGGTCTGCCTGACCGTCGCGGTCCTGTTCAGTACCACGGTCAGCTCAGCGATGGATTCGACGGCGTCATCGCGGGTATCCAGGGTAATCTCTGCGTGCAGTCCGGCCTCGGCCACCTGAGCCGCGATCAGTTGCCGACGGTCTTCACTGGTGACGGTCAGCTTCAGCGGAAACTTCCGGCTACCGCTCTTTTGACTGGCCCGGGTCTTGAAACCGCCATAGGTGGTGTGATGCTGACGGGCATCCTGCCGGCCCTTGTAAAAAAACTTGTCTGACATGGGGTGATCCTGATGAGATTAAGAAAGGCCGGGCCAGGGCTCGTCAACGTCGACGACTGCCTCGCGCGGGCACCTTTTATCACGTATCAGGGATCGGCGATATAGGCGATACACGTACCCGGAGCGATCCGGGGTCAGACCCTGCAGCCGCAGAGTCTGACCGGACCGTCATCGATGCTTACGAGCGCTCGGTGGTATACCGTGGCTGCCACCTCAGTTGGCCTCCGCCGCCTGCTCTGGCAGCGACACGACACGCTGCCACTGGCCGTTGTGGTAGGTCTCCAGACCGGTGTCCGCGAACCGCCACAACCACAACCAGCGATTCTCCACCAATCTGGCCACATCCGGCTGGCTGGCAATCACCTGCTCGATACGGCCACGGGGGGCATCGATCACCACCGTGAGACGCACCGGTTCGTGCCGCCAGTGATCGCCGTCGTGCACCGACTGGTAAGACAGACCAATTCTCAGATCCGGGTCATTACCTTCAATCAAGCCGATGTTACCGCCCACCACCGAGTGCAGCAGCTTGTTGCCGGCACCGTAGGTATCGGGGGCGGCAACCGAACCGAGATACTGCAGGTTGATCCAGTTGGCCACCACCATCGGCGCGGTCATCAGTGCGGTCAGTATCTTGCCCTCGGGGTCGAGTTCCGGATCATAATCGTGAAGAAAAGACCGACCCTCGAGATCCAGGCCACGGGTTCTGGCACGTTGCGCAAACACGATGGACGCGTTATTGGCCAGGCCCCACTCCGGCCGGGGCTCGGCCCAGTTGACCGTGCGCCGGATCATACTCTGCAGGAGCGCTTCGTCGTCGCGGCCTGTGAGTTTCAGGGCCGCGGCGCGCTCACGACGGGTCCGCTTTGCGGCCTCGGCAAAGCCGTTTTCCAGCGTCAGCAACCTGGCGAGGTAGCTGTCTGGCACCCTGTCCTTGTCCAGAATGGTCACCCGATCGGTGACGGTGCAGTGCTCGGCAGCCACCGCCAGAGTGAAATCCGGAATCCGGATGCCCCGCTCTGCCAGCCCGGTCCGGACCCGGGGATTATTAATCAGGCTCGCCGCCAGGCTGGCATTGACGCCGCCATTCTGGCCGCCGCAGGCTCCACAGGCCAGACCGGCCTGTTGTGGATTGTTGTCGGTATGGCTGCCATGACCCACAAACACCAGCAGCGAGGCAAAGCCGGTGGTCAGTGACATGCCCCGTAACAGTTGTTCCGCCAGATCGACCCGCTCGATGTCAGAGATCGGATCACCGCCGTGACAATGAAACAGCCCACTGTGCTCGGGGTCAGGGCGGCTCGGCGACGTCCGGTTACGGTTCAGGCTGTCACGTAC
>JAWVWU010000182.1:0-5283 GCA_033723595.1 Marinobacter sp.
CTTACCGGTTGACCGCAGAGTCTCAAAGTAAGCTTCCTGAAGCGTCCTGCCTTCAATCAGAAACTTCTCGAGCTTGCTGTAGATGTAGATACCGTAGTCCACGCCGATGCCGACACCCAGCGCAATAACGGGCAAGGTCGCAACTTTGATCCCGATACCGGATACGGCCATGATCGCCTCACACAGCACCGAGGTGAGCCCCAGGGGAATCACGATACACAGAACCGCGCGCAAGGAGCGGAAGGTCACAAAGCACAGCAAACTGACCACACCGTATACAAACATCAACATGGTGTTTTTGGCGTTTGAAATCACCTCATTGGTCGCTGCTTCGACACCCGCGTTACCGGCCGCCAGCAGGAAGGTGTGATCTTCGTTATTGTTGGCCTTCGCGAAGTCCTCGACCTGCTTGACCACCGTCTGCAGAGTCTGGGCCTTGTGATCCTCCAGGAACACCAGCACAGGCGTCAGGCTGCAATCGGTGTTGATCAGGCCACTGGGCGCCTCACGAATCGATGCGTTGATGATGGTCTGGTTGCGGGAGATCTCGAACCACTTCCAGTTGCCCTCGTTCAAGGCCTTGGTCACCGCCTTGGACACATCCGCCAGCGACACCGATGACTGCACACCGGGCGTATTCTGCAGCTCCCACTGCAGGCGGTCCATTGCAGTCAGGACTGTGTACTGGGTGCATTGCTCTTTCGGCGTTTCGACCATAACCACCAGCACATCGGCACTGGTTGAGTAATTGTCGATAATATAGGCATTGTCCTTGTTGTACCTGGAATCAGCACGCAGCTCGGGCGCCCCCTGATCGAGATCACCGACTTTCAGGTTCTGCTTGTAGTAGACGCCAAGGCCCAGGCCCAGCACCGCGATCAGCAAAGATATCGGCGCAACACCCGGATGCGAGAAGTAGGACATGATTCGCCATTTGCGATCCTGCTTTTCACCGTGGTTCTGAACATGGCGAATTCCCCCTTTGGTGATGCCGATATACGACATCAGCAGCGGGTGCAGAACCAGATTTGTCACGATGACAATGGCAACCCCGAGGCCTGCAGCAACCGCCAGATCACGGATTACATCGATCTGGATAAACAACAGAGTCAGGAAGCCAAACGCATCGGAAATCAGCGCCAGCATGCCCGGTATGTAAAGAGACCGGAATGCCAGGCGTGCCGCCATCAAAGGATCAAAGCCCTTCGAGGCCTCGATGGCCATGGCGTTGACCACCTGGACCCCGTGGCTGATGCCGATCGCAAACACCAGAAACGGCACCAGTACCGAATACGGATCGAGGCCATAGCCCAGCAGATTGAGGGCACCCAACTGCCAGAACACTGCGATGATGGAGGTGAAGATCGGCACCAGCGTGCCGGCGATGCACCGCGAGTACCAGTAAAGCAGCAGCAGGGTCAGCACGATGGTGATACCGGCGAACCAGGCAATCGAGGCAATGCCCTCAATCAGATCGCCGACTTTCTTGGCGAAGCCCACGATATGAATTTTGATGTTGGGGTTCTGCGCCTCGTATTTCTGGCGGATTTTCTCTTCCAGCTGGCGAGAAAACGCGGCGTAGTCAAGTGGCTTGCCGGTATCCGGATTGGTCTTGTACAGCGGCGCATAGACAATTGTCGATTTGAAATCGTCCGCAACCAGGCGGCTGGCCTCATTCGAGCGCAGGATATTCTGGCGCAGGTCCTCCAGGCTGGCGCGGGAGCCATCGTAGGTTTCCGGGATGACGGTGCCACCCTGGAAGCCTTGCTCTGTCACCTCCACCCAACGCACGTTAGGCGTCCACAGGGACTTCAGGCCAGACTGGTCAACCCCGGTCAGATAACGTACTTCGTCGTTGATCTGCTTGAGCGTTTCCATGTACTGCTTGGTGAAAATGTCGCCGTCTTTGGTTTCCACCGCAATGCGGACGAAGTTACCGAGATTCTCCAGGTCGCCCCGGTGATCCAGCATGTTTACGATGTACGGATGTTTCAGCGGAATCATCCGTTCAAAACTCGCATCCGGCTGAATCTTGACCGCGTGATAACCCAGGAACAACGTCAGGACAAGGAATACCAGCAGTATGATGGCCCGGTTATTGAATAGCAGCCGTTCCAGAAAAGGCTCGGCCTTCGGCGTAGTGAAATAGTGATCGCCCTTGTCGTGCTTCGGGTTGGACATTCAGTGACCCTCTTGATTCTTTTCGATTCTTGCCACATCAGGGCGTGTTTAAAGGTTCTTGCCGGCCGAATCGGCGTGTTTGACACCGCCTTCACCCAACAGCAGCAAATGGTGTTCTGCCACCGGGACCACGGCCATGACGCCCTGCCGGTCACTGCGGAAATAACTCTTGAAGGCCTGACCGTCATCGGTGCTTACCAGCACCGCGCCACCATTGCCCACCAGAATAATGCGCCCGTCACGGGTCACCACACCGCTGTTGAGGGTGGCATCCGAGTCCGTGGACACCGTTTTCCAGTGGCGCCCGAGATCCTGTGAGAAAAAAATGTTGCCGCGCAAACCAAATGCCAGCACTTCGTTGACGTTGCCGGTACCCATCACACCGAACAGCGAGCCATTGTAGGGACTGTCCTGCTTCTCCCAGGTTTCACCGTTGTCCGTCGACATCAGGATCAGGCCGGCCTCGCCGACAATCACCAGACCACCGCCGGTAATCCGGGCAATGCCGTTGAGATGGTACCCGGTCGGGTTTGCCACCTTGTCCGACCAGTCCTTCCAGGTTTTTCCGCCATCCGTGGTACGGAAAATCATGCCGTAGGCACCCACAACAAACCCGGTGGTCTTGTTCAGGAACAGCACGTCCAGAAACGGGTTGACCGGCCCGATTTTCAGATCCGACTTCATGTTTTCAAGCGTGAACTTGAAGTCATCCAGGGCCCATTCCATGTCTTCTTTCTTGTCTTCCGGCGCTTCATCAATGGCCGCTTCCATCGCCGCTACGCGTTCTTCCTTGGCGGCAATGGCCAGTTTGGCCGCCTGGATGCCGTCCATCTGGAGTGTCCAGGTCTGTCCCGCGTCGGTGGAGTGCAACACTACGCCACTGTGGCCAACCGCCCAGCCTGACTCGGGGGTCGGGAAACTGACGGCCGTCAGCGTCATGGACACCGGCACCTGGGCCTGGGTCCAGCTTTTGCCCTGGTCGTCTGAGTAGATGATGTGGCCGCGTTCGCCCACGGCGACAATACGATCACCTGCGCTGGCAACATCGTTCAGAAGAGACTGGGCTGCAAGCCGGGTTTCTCTGGCTGGCGTTTCCAGAACATCCTTGATTGCAAAAGCCTGGGGCGCCGACGCGATCATCGCGAGCCCAAGGCAAATCGCACCCATCGTCTTGCGCGTAAACCATGTAGCCATTCAGATTGCCTTACTGTGAGGTGTTTCGTTGTTCGGGATGGGAGAGCGCCACCGCCGTTTACAACACAAATGCCGGCTCCGACCGGAGACCGGCATCTGTGACTTCCGTTGACTCAGCGATACATCTGCCGGTGCCTAGCGAACACTCCTGCGACGCAGAGAGGCGGGCGAAAAATAGCGCTTGTTGGGGACATCATTGCTGAACACGCGGGTTTGCTGTTCTTCGGTATCCAGACCCAGAACGTGATAGCGATGCGCCTGCAGGTCGTGGTAGACATCCAACAACGTCCATACGCCTGGCAGCTCATAGTAGTTGATGGGCATCCCCATGGTGACCCGCCAGAGATCGCCGTGGCCGTCATACTGGTCAACCAGCAGGATATTCCAGCTGTCCTCGTCGATGTAGAAGCGCCGCTTGGCGTAGATATGGCGGGCACCCTTTTTCAGGGTGGCCAGCACCACGTGTACCCGGTGCAGCTCCCAGCGCGTCAGGTCGGGATTGATGTGGGAAACGCCCAGTATCTTGGAATAGGGCACACCCTTCTCGCCGAGCCGGTAGTCGTTGTAGGGGATGTACATTTCCTTCAGCCCTTCATACGACCAGTTGTAACGATCCAGAGCGCCGTTAAAGATATCGGTGTCGTCTGCCGTGCGCAGATTATCGGCCGCCGCAATCGGAGAATCGTAGCCAAGGTTCGGGGCGCGACGGACACGACGCTGGCCGGCGTTGTAACCCCAGCCGTTACGCGGATTGATGATCTGATTCAGGGTCTCATGGATCAGCACAGCACTGCCTGCGAGGCGCGGCGGTGACTGGGTAAACGACAGATAGTAGAAAATGATGTTATCGAGGTCTTTCTCACTGCCTTCCGGATTGTAGTAGTTGAAAAAGGCCTCCTGCTGCGAGGTCACCAGCGAGTAATCACCGTTCTGCTGAACCGCCACTTCACTGGATCGACGGGTCAGGGACACGCCGCGCCAGCGGGTCAGGTGGTTCCACATGGCTTCCCAGGCTTTCTCTTCGTTGCTTCCGTAAAGAATCGGGAACGGGTAGCCGCCGTAGGCACCATCAAGACCGGCCCCCTCACCCACGATCGAAGCATTGGTGGCGTTCTTCTTGATGTTCTTGGCGACCCAGTCCGGTACCGCATGGGTGCGCCGGGTTTTATACACCGGAACCTCAAAACTGGCCGGGTAGGTTTCGAACATGGCCTTGACGCCCGCTGTCAGGTGATCAGCGTACTGATCCATGTTGCGGGCGGTGATTGTGAAAAGGACCTTGTCGTCAGGAAACGGGTTGATGTGGTGTTGACCGGATCCCTTGTAGCCTTTGGGGGGTGTCGTCAGACCGCCGGTCCATGGCGGGATGGTACCGGCATCATTGCCTGCCTTGATCGAGCCGAACGGCGTCAGATCTTTGCCGAGGCGTGCCGCCTCACTGGCGGACACACCGGCCAGTACCGGCGCGGATGCCACGGTTAACGCGAGAATGCTGCCCAGAAGCCAATTCTTGTTGTAGATCATTTTAGATGGACCTTACGTACGTCTGAGAGCCCGGAGGCTGGTCAATAGTTTACTGATTGCCGGGTAAGACTAACGTATTAGTAATCTGTGTCCATCAACCGAAAGTGCGATTTTGTATCAGTGAGTAATTACTCGGTGAGTGATTTCAGGACGTTACCCGTGACTCGGGCAGTGTGCCATGAAACAACGGGAGCAAACTGTGGCCCAGTGACCTTTTTTCCAATCCGGTACCGCTTTACCCGACAGGTCGTCCAGGGCAGCAGCCCCGGAGACTGAAAGAGACTCCGGAACTGCCGATGTCAGACAGCAAGCCGGCTGCGGAATCTGCCGGGCAGGACGCTACTCGGCGAGACTTTTATGCACGACCTCGTAGACATCCTTTGA